>NZ_JBHTKV010000008.1:0-127828 GCF_042678465.1 Oceanobacillus caeni
TACATTTATGATAGAGCGCCTTTTCTTTTTTTTCTAGAATTTTGTTTCAAATCCCCGAGAACTATTTTACACATAGGGTTAAAAAGGATTGATTGATCAAAAAGTTTAGTGAAAATGATACTTAGGTACTAAGGACCTTCCACTAAGTTCCGTTACGTCCTTGAAAACGACCTTGGCCCTTTTCATCCTCCTTTTTGAACATGTATAAAAGTCTATTATAACTAAATAATCTAATTTTTTTATCGTTTTATTAATAATAAATTAACTTTTAATGATATAATTAATAAATCTGCAGATATTTAAACAATTTAATACTAAAGGGCATAAATAGCCAATACTATTTACAGCCATTTGGCTAAAATTAACAATGTTAATAGGAGTGATTACATATGGCAATATTCGTTGAAATGGAAAAATATGATTATGAACAGGTTTTATTTTGTCAAGATAAAAATTCAGGATTAAAGGCAATTATTGCTTTACATGATACAACGCTTGGACCTGCATTAGGTGGTACACGTATGTGGACTTACGCCACAGAAGAGGCTGCAGTAGAGGATGCATTAAGACTTGCGAAAGGTATGACATACAAAAACGCTGCCGCGGGTTTAGATTTAGGCGGTGGTAAAACTGTTATAATTGGTGATCCTAGAAAAGATAAAAATCCAGAGCTATTCCGTGCATTTGGCCGTTACATTCAAAGTTTAAATGGACGTTACATCACAGCAGAGGATGTAGGTACAACTGTTGAAGATATGGATCTTATTCATTTAGAAACAGATTATGTGACAGGAATTTCACCTGAATTCGGTTCATCCGGTAACCCATCGCCAGTAACTGCCTATGGTGTATATATGGGGATGAAAGCTGCGGCAAAGGAAGCATTTGGAAGTGATTCATTAGAAGGTAAAACAGTGGCAGTTCAAGGCGTTGGTAATGTTGCTTACTCTTTATGTGAACATCTTTATAAAGAAGGGGCAAAAATAATTGTTACAGATATCAATGAACAAGCAGTAAAACGCGCTGCTGAAGCATTTAAAGCAACAGCGATAGATCCAGACGATATTTATGATGTCGATTGTGATATTTATGCTCCTTGTGCATTAGGTGCAACGATTAACGATGAAACGATTCATCGAATAAAAGCTAAAGTCATCGCAGGTTCTGCCAATAATCAATTAAAATTACCAAAGCATGGCGATATGTTACATGAAAAAGGGATCGTTTATGCTCCTGATTATATTATCAATGCTGGCGGTGTCATTAACGTAGCAGATGAATTAAATGGATATAATCGAAATCGAGTAATGAAAAAGGTTGAAATCATTTACCATAACATTAACCGTATTTTTGAAATATCCAAGAAATCAGACATCCCTACATATGTAGCAGCGGATCGTATGGCGGAGGAAAGAATTGCATCCGTTCGCGCTTCAAGAAATCAATTTTTAACTAATGGACACCACGCTTTAAGTAGGAGAAAGTAACATTTTGGCAGATAAGAAAATAAAAGCTTTCTTATCCCGTATAAGTGCAAAGGCGTACGCTAATCTAATAGCGAACGCCAAGTTTTCGAAAGGGTTGATATGATGTCTAACGAATATGATGTTGTTATTCTTGGTGGCGGCACAGGAGGATATGTTGCAGCAATCAGGGCGAGTCAACTTGGGATGAAAGTGGCCATTGTTGAAAAAGAAAAACTTGGTGGTACATGTTTACACCGTGGTTGTATTCCTACAAAAGCATTATTAAGAAGTGCAGAAGTTTATCAGCAGACTAAAAGAGCTAGTGAGTTTGGAATCGAAACGGAGAATACTACTTTTAGTTTTTGGAAGGTTCAAGAGAGAAAAAGCTCTATTATTGATAAGTTACACACTGGTGTAAAAAGTTTAATGAAAAAAAATAAAATAGATGTCTATCATGGTTTTGGTCGAATCTTAGGACCAAGTATTTTTTCACCCTTACCAGGAACTATTTCTATTGAATATAAAGATGGTTCGGAAAATACGATTCTTATACCAAAGTATGTCATTATTGCAACAGGATCGAAACCGAAGATGTTACCGGGACTAAATAATGATGGGGATCAGGTTCTTAATTCAGATGAAATATTATCAATGGATCAATTACCGAAGTCGATCATTATCGTCGGTGCAGGTGTCATAGGCGTGGAATGGGCTTCCATGTTAAGTGATTTTAATGTTCATGTTACATTGGTGGAATATTTAAATCGTATTTTACCAAATGAAGATGACGAAATTACTAAAGAGGTAGAAAAAAGGTTAAGTAATAAAGGTGTTACTATTTTAAAAGAAACGAAAATACTTCCAGAAACATTAGAAAAAAATAAAGACATCAAGATTATGGCAGAACAAAACGGGGAAAAAATTTCATTAGAAGCTGAAAAAATATTAGTTTCTGTAGGTAGAACAGCAAATATTAAAAATATTGGTTTAGAAAACACAGAAATAACTATTGAAAATAGTTATATTCAAACGAATAAATTTTATCAAACGGAAGAATCTCATATATATGCAATTGGCGATGTTATTGGTGGATTGCAATTAGCGCATGTAGCATCTCATGAAGGAATCGTTGCTATAGATCATATTGCTAATAAACAACCTTTGCCAATTAACTATGAACACGTTCCTTCCTGTGTATATTCAAACCCAGAAGTGGCTAGTATTGGACTGACAGAAAGGGAAGCAAGAGATGAAAAAGGTTTTGATATTAAAGTTGGTAAGTTCCCATTTTCAGCGGTTGGCAAGGCACTTGTTTATGGCGAAACAGATGGATTTACCAAAATTATCTCAGACAAAGAAACAAATGATATATTAGGTATTCATTTAGTGGGTCCGCATGTTACAGATTTAATTTCAGAAGCTAGCTTAGCTAAAATACTAGATGCAACCGCATGGGAAATCGGCCAAACGATACACCCGCATCCTACTTTGTCTGAAGTGATTGGAGAAGCAGCATTGGCTGTGGATGGTTTTCAAATCCATCGTTAGGGTAGTATGAATTTTGGCCATAAGTATTGTAATAGAAACGGGGGGACATTTTGATGACGAACCGACATACTAAGTTAGGGTTGTCAGATCAAGAAGTTCTTGATATCTATAAAACGATGTTACTTGCAAGGAAAGTTGATGAAAGAATGTGGTTATTAAATCGGTCAGGTAAGATTCCATTTGTCATATCCTGTCAAGGACAAGAAGCAGCTCAAGTTGGGGCTTCTTTTGCTTTGAATAAGGAAAAAGATTATGTTGCTCCATATTATCGGGATCTAGGGATTGTATTATCTTTCGGCATGACGGTAAGGGATATCATGTTATCCGCATTCGCAAAAGCAGAAGACCCGAATTCCGGTGGAAGACAGATGCCTGGTCATTTTGGACAAAAGAAAAATAGAATTATTACCGGATCTTCGCCAGTAACGACCCAAGTTCCTCATGCAGTAGGATTTGCTTTAGCGGCAAAAATGGAAAAGAAAGATTTTGTTTCATTTGTTACTTTAGGAGAAGGCTCCTCAAACCAAGGTGATTTTCATGAGGGATTAAATTTCGCAGGTGTTCATAAACTCCCAGTAATTACAATGGTAGAGAATAATCAATACGCTATTTCGATTCCTCTCCATAAACAAATAGCAAGTAAAAATGTATCTGTAAGGTCTGTCAGTTATGGAATGGAAGGTATCACTGTAGATGGTAATGATCCACTTGCTGTATACGAAGCTGTTAGAGATGCTAGAGCAAGGGCAATAGCTGGAGAAGGCGGAACATTAATTGAGGCAGTATCGTATCGTTTTACAGCACATTCTAGTGATGATGATGATAATTACAGAGAGAAGGAAGAAATAGAGCAGGCGAAGAAACAAGATGCAATTGTACTATTTGCTAATTATCTTCGGGAAGAAAAGATTTTAACGGTAGAGTTAGAAAAAAAGATGACAGCAGAAATTAACTCGATCGTTAATGACGCTACTGATTATGCAGAAGAAGCGCCGTATTCGATGCCTGAAGATACTCTCAAATACGTTTATGAGGACTAGGAGGGGGAAAACATGCCAATAATGTCTTATATCCAAGCTATAACTTTAGCTTTAAGAGAAGAAATGTTACGTGATGACAAGGTCTTTATTCTAGGTGAGGATGTTGGGAAAAAAGGTGGTGTTTTCCGAGCAACTGATGGGCTCTATGATGAGTTTGGTGAGTATCGTGTGTTAGATACCCCTCTAGCAGAATCAGCAATAGCTGGGGTCGGTATTGGTGCGGCAATGTATGGGATGCGTCCGGTAGCTGAAATGCAGTTTGCGGATTTTATTTTACCAGCAGTAAATCAAATTATTTCAGAAGCTGCTAAAACGAGATATCGTTCCAATAATGATTGGAGTGTCCCAATAACAATACGAGCACCGTATGGTGGTGGAGTTCATGGGGCACTTTATCATTCCCAATCGGTGGAAGCTATATTTGCAAATCAACCAGGCTTGAAGATTGTAATGCCATCTGGTCCTTATGATGCAAAAGGATTATTAAAAGGGGCTATTCGTGATAATGACCCTGTCTTATTTTTTGAACATAAACGTGCATATCGTTTGTTAAAAGAAGAAGTACCGAATGATGATTATGTACTTCCAATTGGAAAAGCTGATATCAAACGTGAAGGTACGGATATTACAGTCATAACCTATGGATTATGTGTCCATTTTGCCCTGCAAGCTGCAGAAAAGCTTGCAGAAGAAGGAATAAGTACCCATATTCTTGATTTACGTACGGTCTATCCTTTAGATAAGGAGTCCATTATTAAAGCAGCTAGTAAAACAGGAAAAGTTCTCTTAATAACGGAAGATAATTTGGAAGGTAGCATTATAGGAGAAGTAGCTGCAATCATTGCCGAAAATTGTTTATTCGATCTTGATGCTCCAATAATGCGGCTAGCAGGACCAGATGTACCAGCAATGCCATATGCTCCAACTATGGAAAAATATTTTATGGTAAATCCAGATAAATGTGAAAAGGCTATGCGTGAGTTGGCCGAGTTTTGAGTGGAGGAGTGTAATAATGGCTTTAGAAAAAATAACGATGCCACAATTAGGTGAAAGTGTTACGGAAGGTACGGTTAGTAATTGGTTAGTTAAAGTTGGAGAAGAAGTAAATAAGTATGATCCAATTGCTGAAGTGCTTACGGATAAAGTAAATGCGGAGGTTCCTTCTTCTTTTACAGGTGAAATTAAAGAACTAGTTGTAAAAGAGGGAGAAACCATTGCTGTTGGCGAAGTAATGTGTACGATTGAAGTAGAAGAAATGAATAAAAAATCAACTCAACAGGCTATAGCTGAAGAGGAAATCCCTGAAATTAAGAATGAATCTAATCAAGAATCTATGAAAAAGAGATATTCCCCAGCAGTATTACGACTTGCCCAGGAAAATGATATTGATTTAGAACAGATTACTGGATCAGGAAAAGGTGGAAGAATTACTCGAAAAGATGTCGAGAAAGTTATTCAAAACGGGGGCCTTCCACAAATGGGTCATGTATCCCAGCCAAAATCCACTATTACTTCAGCACTATTAAATACTTCAACTAATTTAAAGATAAATGAAGGTGACATAGAGATTCCGGTAACAGGAATTAGAAAAACTATAGCGCAAAACATGGTACGTTCAAAACATGAAATACCACATGCGTGGATGACCATTGAAGTAGATGTAACGGAATTAGTTAGTTATCGAAATAAAATTAAAGGGGATTTTCAAGATAAAGAAGGATTTAAACTAACCTATTTTCCATTTTTTGTTAAGGCAGTATCAGAAGCTTTAAAAAAATTCCCACAAGTTAATAGTACATGGCAAAATGATAAAATCATCCAAAGGAAAGATATAAATCTTTCTATAGCAGTAGCCGTGGAGGATCAATTATTTGTTCCTGTAATAAAGAATGCAGATGAAAAGAGTATTAAAGGAATAGCTAAAGATATTCATGATTTGGCAACAAAAGCTAGAAATCATAGTTTGTCTGTAAAAGATTTGGAAGGTGGAACTTTTACTATTAACAATACAGGAATTTTCGGTTCTATTCATTCAATGGGGATTATCAATCATCCACAAGCTGCTATCCTGCAAGTAGAATCTATTGTGAAGCGTCCAGTGATTATAAATAATATGTTCGCAGCACGTGATATCGTTAATTTATGTTTATCGCTTGACCACCGTATTCTCGATGGACTTGTTTGTGGAAGATTTCTAGCTTTTATAAAGGAACGACTGGAAAATATGAACGAAGATAATATCAATATATATTAGGCGCTATTTAATATTCCCTCCTTTAAAGTCTTAATTCATTGAAATTACACTTCAAAGTTGGTAATCTAAATATATGAAACACTTTATTATAAAGGAGTAGGATACGATATGGATTTTAATCTATTTATGAATGACGTAGTTAATGCAGCGCGTGAAGATATAATTGAAGCAGGCTATCAAGAATTAAAAACTCCTGAAGAAGTGGACGCTTCACTAACGAAAGAAGGAACAACCCTAGTGATGATTAATTCTACTTGTGGTTGTGCTGGAGGGGTAGCTCGTCCTGCAGCAAGAAATGCAATTCATTATGATAAAAGACCGGATCACTTAGTAACCGTCTTTGCCGGTCAGGACCCTGAGGCAACAGAAAAGGCAAGAGAGTACTTTGAAGGCTATCCACCATCTTCTCCATCATTTGCTTTATTAAAAGACGGAAAGATTTTAAAAATGGTAGAACGTCATGATATTGAAGGACACAGTCCAATGGAGGTAACAAATAAACTCCAACAATTATTTGACGAATATTGTGAAGAAGTGTAATTTTCAACAAGAGGCTGTTCTTATATAAGGCGGCCTCTTTTATCATAAAAAACCGACTCAATTCTCTTTGGCCGGTTTAGAAATTTATAAAGTATGCTAATCCTGCAGTTATACTAGATAACACCATAGCAATAATCATAATATAAACAATAATTTTTTGCCGTCTTTGACGTTTCGATTTTCCCCGAGAAGTACTATTTTTTATGTTTGTTGCCAAGTCCAAATCCTCCTTTTCATTTAAACTGACTATAAATATTCTAACGTGAAATAAACAATTGGACAAGTGTAAAAGATTTTGGTAGACATATTCCAAAAAATATCTGAAAATAGACTATATGGTTATAATTTCATAAATTACAAATGGGGGTATTGCATATGGAGTTAGATTCCAAAGACTTAAATGCAAAAGAAAGATGGGAGAAAGCCGTATCAAAGGCTACTTCACGTTTTCCAGAAAGAAAAGAAACCTTTACAACTTCTTCAAATATAAAGGTAGATCGACTATATCAACCAAAGGGAGAAGAAGTAAATAAGGAATTAGGATATCCAGGAGAATTTCCGTACACAAGAGGAATTCAGCCAACGATGTACCGTAGTAGATTTTGGACGATGCGACAATATGCAGGATTCGGTTCAGCTGAAGAAACAAATAAACGTTTTCGTTACTTGCTTGAACAGGGGCAGACTGGTCTATCCGTTGCATTTGATTTACCAACACAAATAGGCTATGACTCTGATGATGTCATGTCTGAGGGAGAAGTTGGTAAAGTCGGGGTTGCTATTGATACATTAGAAGATATGGAAAAATTATTAGATGGAATTCCATTAGACAAGGTAAGTACATCCATGACAATTAATGCGCCTGCATCTATTTTATTGTGTATGTATCTTGCTGTAGGGGAAAAGCAAGGAGTACCATTTGAGAAAATTACTGGGACGATTCAAAATGATATCTTAAAAGAATATATCGCTAGAGGAACATACATTTTCCCTCCAAAGCCTTCTATGCGATTAATTACGAATATTTTTGAATTCTGTAACCAATATGTGCCGAAATTCAATACGATTAGTATCTCTGGATATCATATTAGAGAAGCTGGATCCAATGCAGTTCAAGAAGTAGCGTTCACCATTGCTAACGGTATGGCTTATGTAGATGCTGCAATTGAATCTGGATTAAAAGTAGATGACTTTGCACCACGATTAGCATTCTTCTTTAATGCACATAATAATTTTTTTGAAGAAGTAGCTAAGTTCCGTGCTGCTAGAAGAATTTGGGCAAAGATAATGAAAGAACATTATCAGGCAAAAGATCCAAAAAGTTGGAAATTAAGATTCCACACTCAAACAGGTGGTTCGACATTAACTGCACAGCAACCTGATAATAATATCGTAAGGGTAGCAATGCAAGCGCTGTCAGCGGTGTTGGGTGGAACGCAAAGCTTGCATACAAATTCTCGAGATGAGGCGCTATCATTACCGACAGAAGATTCTGCTAGAATTGCATTACGAACGCAGCAGATTATTGCTTATGAAAGCGGTGTAGCTGATACGATTGATCCATTAGCTGGATCCTATTATGTTGAAAATTTAACCGATGAAATAGAGAAAAAAGTTAATAACTATTTAGATAGAATAAAAGAAATAGGCGGGGCCGTACAGGCAGTAGAAGAAGGGTATATGCAAAGAGAAATTCACCATAATGCTTATGAGATTCAAAAAAATATCGAAAAAGAAGAAGAAATTATAGTTGGATTAAATAAATTTACATTAGATGAGGAAGTTGAACCAGACCTCATGAAAGTGGATGAGGCATTAGAAAAAGGCCAAATTAAATCATTGACAAGGATTAAAGAGAAAAGAGATAACGAAAAGGTTGCAAGTGCTCTAGCCGCACTAAGCGAAAACGCTAAAAATGAACGTGCAAATTTATTACCTTTTATTTTGGATGCAGTAAGAGTATATGCTTCTGTTGGAGAAATTTGTAACGTATTACGCGAAGAGTTCGGTGAATATCAGGGAGTTTAATAAGGGGGACAAACAAATGGGGAAAAAAATACGTGTACTAGTTGCAAAGCCGGGGCTTGATGGTCATGATCGTGGGGCATTAGTGATCTCTCAAGCTTTAAGGGATCATGGGATGGAAGTTATTTATACAGGACTTAGACAGTCACCTTTACAAATTGCTCAAGCAGCAATTCAAGAAGATGTCGATGTAGTGGGTTTATCTTCTCTTTCTGGGGCGCATAGAACTTTATTTCCAAAGGTGGTAGAAGAATTAGAGAAGAGAGGTGCTGGGGATATTCCTGTCGTAGGGGGAGGAGTAATACCTAGCGTTGACATTCCTTATCTTTTAGAAAAGGGTGTAAAACGTATTTTTACTAGTGGTTCATCTACAGATTTGCTAGCTAATTACATAAAAGAATTAGTAGATCCACAGACTACGCCAGTTACGGCACCTAAAAAGATCGCCCATATTGGAATAGCAGTTGAGAGCATTGAACAGGCGTCAACCTTCTATCTAGATTCCCTTGGGCTACAATTAGAAGGTGTAGAAGAAGTTCAAAGTGAAGGGGTTAAGGTAGCGTTTATTAAAATAGGTGAAACTCGTTTTGAGTTATTAGAACCCCTTAATGAAGAATCTCCTATACGTAAATTCCTTGATAAAAAGGGAGAAGGACTACATCATATCGCTTTAGAAGTAGATGACATACATGCTCGTCTAGAACAACTTAAGGCGAATGGAGTAGCTTTAATAAATGAAGAGGCAAAATTAGGTGCACATAACAGTCAAATTGCTTTCATTCATCCGAATGCGGCAAGTAAGGTACTTTATGAATTATGTCAATATCCGGAGGGGAGTGAGGCCTAATGGATATTTACGATAAAATTAATGAATTATATGACAAACGTAGGCAAGTAGAGCTTGGTGGTGGAGATGAACGAATTGAAAAACAACACGCCAAGGGAAAAATGACTGCTAGAGAAAGGATTACGTACTTACTTGATGATGGCACATTTGTTGAGCTATATCCATTCATTGAAACACGTGCTTCTGATTTTGGAATGAATAATAACTCTGCTAAAGGTGAAGGTGTAGTTACTGGATACGGTAAAGTAAATGGAAAACCTGTTTATTTATTTGCCCAAGATTTCACCGTTTATGGTGGAGCATTAGGAGAAATGCATGGTAAAAAAATAGCTGCAGCAATGGACTTAGCCGCCAAAAATGGTGTACCTTTTATTGGACTTAACGATTCTGGTGGAGCGCGTATTCAAGAAGGTGTTTCATCACTTGATGGATATGGTCAAATATTTTATAGAAATTCAATATATTCTGGTGTTATCCCACAAATTTCTGTGATCATGGGGCCAAGTGCTGGCGGTGCTGTATATTCCCCCGCTATAACCGACTTTGTCATTATGGTAGAAAAAACATCACAAATGTTTATCACAGGACCAAAGGTTATTGAAACAGTAACAGGAGAGAAAATTTCCTCAGAAGATTTAGGTGGTGCGTTCGTCCATAATGCGAAAAGTGGAAATGCACATTTTAAGGCATCATCAGAGGAAGAAGCATTGGACTTAGTTAGAAAATTGATTGACTATCTCCCAGCTAATTACAAGGAAAAACCTGAAAAGAAACAATATGAACAAATCGATGAAGAATTAAGACCGGATTTAACAGATATTGTTCCATATAGTGCGCTTAGGCCTTATGATGTAAAAAAAGTAATTGACCAAGTGGTAGATGGGGATAGCTTTTTAGAAGTACAACAGGATTTTGCTAAAAATATTGTGGTTGGTTTTGCACGAATCAAAGGTGAAATAGTTGGATTAGTATGTAATCAACCAAAATATTTAGCTGGTGGGCTTGATATAGATTCAAGTGATAAGGCGGCAAGATTTATTCGATTTTGTGACTCATTTAATATCCCATTGATCACGTTTGAAGATGTAACTGGTTTCTTCCCTGGCGTAAAACAAGAACATGGTGGAATTATCCGTCATGGCGCAAAAATTCTTTATGCATATTCTGAAGCAACCGTTCCAAAAATCACGGTTATTACACGTAAAGCATATGGCGGTGCGTACGTAGCCTTAAATAGTAAGTCCATTGGTGCTGATCTTGTCTTTGCTTGGCCAAACGCTGAAGTTGCAGTTATGGGGCCAGAAGGAGCAGCAAATATTATTTTTGCTAAAGAAATTGCTGAGAGTGAAGAACCAGAAAAAGTCAGACAGGAAAAAATAGATACATATAGGGAAAAGTTTGCAAACCCTTATGTTGCTGCGGGTCTTGGAATGATTGACGACGTAATAGATCCTCGAGAAACAAGAATTAAATTAATTCAAGCATTAGAAATGCTGAAAAACAAACAGGAAGAAAGACCAAACAAAAAACACGGAAATATTCCGTTATAGTGCATGTTCAAAAAGGACCGAGTCGGCCTTCCTTAAATTCGTTTCCTGTGCGTCGGAAGTTCGAAGCGGCGATACTCCCAATACTAGAACGTATGCAATTAACACGTTAGTAACGCAAAAGCGAGCGTTCATGCGAAATTCGAAGTATCATTTTCACCGGACTTCTTGAACAACCTCTTATAACTTATTTGAAAAGATATCCATTTTTGGAGATATCTTTTCATTTCTTTTTATAATTGTAGTAACCTAATAATTAGGAGGTTATAGGTATGACAATAATGGTAAACGAAAAACGATTAGTTAATGAATTTTTTGAATTAGTACAGGTAGATTCCGAAACGAAAAATGAAGAAAAGATAGCCGAAGTACTTAAGAAAAAGCTAACTGAATTAGGTGTAGATGTATATGAGGATAATAGTAAAGAAATTACCGGGCATGGAGCTGGTAATTTAATTTGTACGTTAGAAGGAAATAAGCAAGGAGTAGATCCAATTTATTTCACTTCTCATATGGATACGGTTGTACCAGGTGCGAACATAAAGCCATCCATTAAAGATGGATATATTGTTTCAGATGGCACCACCATACTAGGTGCAGATGATAAAGCCGGATTAGCTGCAATCATAGAATCCATTAAGCTCCTAAAGGAAAATAATGTTTCACATGGGGATATCCAGTTTATTATTACAGTCGGCGAGGAATCAGGATTAGTAGGAGCGAAGGCTATCGACAAAAACTTAATTAAAGCTAAATTCGGTTATGCTTTAGATAGTAATGGAGATATTGGTGACATTATAGTAGCTGCTCCCACACAAGCAAAAATTTATACGATAATTAAAGGGAAAACCGCTCATGCAGGAGTAGAACCAGAAAAAGGCATTTCCGCTATAACTCTCGCTGCAAAAGCGATTTCCAAAATGCCACTAGGACGTATTGATGAGGAAACTACTGCTAATATTGGAAGATTTGAAGGTGGAAAACAAACGAATATTGTTGTGGATCATGTAGAAATCTTAGCAGAAGCTAGATCGTTAAAACCAGAAAAAATGGAGAAACAAGTTGCTAAGATGAAAGAAGTGTTTGAGAAAACGGCAGAACAATATGGCGGTTCAGCAGATGTAGAAATTCAAGTCATGTATCCTGGATTTAGCCAAGGAGCAGGCGATGAAGTAGTAGAAGTTGCAAGAAATGCTGCTAAAACAATTGGTCGTCATAGTCGATTACTCACAAGTGGTGGAGGTAGTGATGCGAATATCATTTCTGGTTTCGGAATCCCCACAGTAAACCTTGCTGTTGGATATGAAGAAATTCATACAACCAACGAACGTATTGCTGTAGAAAACTTGGTGAAAATCACGGAATTCGTAGTAGCTATTATAAAAGAAGTTTCGAAAGATTAATCTTTCGAAGCTTCTTTTTTAGTAAACATATATTTGGGTTAATCCACCATTGTTAATGAACCATTTAACATTTTGGGTTATGTTATAATAAAGAAGACTTCCATCAGTGGGCAGGATACCTTCATCCCCACTGATGGTTAGTCGCACTTATCGGACCTTTATGGGCAGCCAGACTCCCACCTACCTTCTTTGTTCTCACGAAGCTTTTAGATCTGAGTCGTACTGCCCGTTTAGGTGGATAAAAGGGAACAAGAAGATAAGGATGTTATAACTATGTCAATTCCGAAACAGAGTAAAAGAAGAATAATATTTCATATCGATATGAACTGCTTTTATGCATCTGTGGAAATGGCTTTTAACCCGAAATTAAAAGGGAAGCCACTTGCTATTGCGGGAAACCCAGAGGAAAGAAAAGGGATTATCGTAACGAGTAGCTATGAAGCAAGGGCAAAAGGAGTAAAAACGACGATGAATGTATGGCAGGCGAAAAAACTTTGTCCTGAACTAATTGTCATGAAACCAAATTTTGATAGATATCGAAATGCATCCAAAGAATTATTTAAAATACTTTCTGATATTACTCCATATGTGCAACCTGTTTCCATTGATGAAGGATATATGGATGTTACAAATACGACATGGAAAGGAACGCCATTAGAATTAGCACAAAATTTACAACAAAGAATTTTAAAAGAGCTTGACTTACCATCTAGTATTGGAATTGCACCAAATAAATTTCTTGCAAAAATGGCTTCCGATATGAAAAAACCTTTAGGGATTACAGTATTAAGGAAAAGAGAATTAGATAAAACATTATGGCCTTTACCTGTTCAAGAGATGTATGGTGTTGGTGAAAAAACTGCAGAAAAATTGCAATCGATAGGAATTAAAACGATTGGTGATTTAGCAAAAAAAGACACATATGAGTTAAAACAATTTTTCGGTATAAACGGGGAAAGGTTAAAAAATAGAGCAAATGGTATCGATCCAAGGCCAGTTGACCCGGATGCAATATATGATTTCAAAAGTATAGGTAATTCACAAACATTACCACATGACACTACGGATATAAAAGAAATAAACAAATTGATGAATGATCTGGCAGATAACGTAGAAAAGAGAATGAAGAGAAAGAATGCAGCTGGGAAAACCGTTCAACTCATGATTCGCTACCACGATCGCAAAACGATAACTAGGAGTAAGAAATTACAAAATTATATCGATTCAAAATTTGATATTTTATTCTTAGCTAATGAGTTATTGGAAGAACATTGGAATCAGGAGCCGATACGACTTATTGGAATTACCGTGCAAGATGTAGAAAATAAACGTAATATAGGTAAGCAATTAGACTTATTTACATATGAAAATGAAGCAAATAAAGAAAAGCTCATGTCTACCATTCATCAATTAACAGAAAAATACGGAGAAAATGTTTTTAAAAGTTTAAATGATAACTTCAAGGAGGTTGATCAGCAACAGCCACGAACAAGTTTTCAGAAAGACTTTCTAGACGACTATAAAAAATAATTGAAAAAGTTAACATTAGAGTGGGGTTGGGACAAATATGTTTTATAAAAAGAAAATCCGAAATTCTGTGGGATTGTTCGTCTTTTTGAGTTAAACATTTCGTTATGTCCCAACCTCTAAAATCAAGTGCAATTAAGTATTTGGCATATCCATTGCTATTACCTTAGTTTTTTATGCTTTTAATGTGTTAATTTTTTTACAACAGAATTAGATATCTTTCCTTTTGGATAACGGAATGGTAAATCAAATTTAGTTGTTTGTTTTAGTATACTTTTTTGGTGGGAGAACGTTTCAAAGCTGTATTTACCGTGATAAGTGCCCATTCCACTAGTTCCTACACCGCCAAATGGTAGATGCGGGTTCGCTAGATGATAGAGTGTATCATTAATCGAACCACCGCCAAACGGAACATATTCAATCACCTGTTGTTGTGTTTGATTGTCTTCACCGAAATAATATAATGCCAAAGGACTTTCTTTTGTTTTAATTTGGTATAAAGGATCATCTAAATTTGAAAAAGTTAATACAGGTAAAATAGGACCAAATATTTCCTCTTGCATGACAGGATCGTTCCATGTGATTTTATCTAAAATAGTTGGTTCTATCATGAGTGCATCTCTATCATAATTTCCACCATGAATGATATCTCCATTTGTTAAGAATGAAACTAAGCGATCAAAGTTTTTCTCGTTAATGATTTTAGTGTATTCATTACTTTTACTATAAAAAGCACGGATGTATCTTTTGGCAGCTTTTAAAAATTTAAATTTTACTTTCTCATGTACATAGACATAGTCAGGTGCAACACAAGTTTGACCAGCATTCGTAAATTTCCCCCAAACAATTCTTTTTGCTGCTAAAACTACATTTGCATCTTCATCTACAATTGCAGGACTTTTCCCACCTAATTCAAGTGTAATTGGCGTTAGATGTTCACTTGCTGCTTTCATTATGATTCTTCCAACTTTAGAACTTCCTGTGAAGAAGATATAATCCAATCGATGTTTTAATAATTCTTCAACTTCTTCTTTTCCCCCTTCGATAACAGTGAAAAATGAACTATCAAAGTACTCTTCTACCATAGTCGCAATTAAAGAGGAGGTCTCTGCAGCCAATTCTGAAGGTTTTATAATGACACAGTTTCCAGCTGCAATGGCGCCTATTGCTGGAGCCAAAGCCAATTGCAAAGGATAATTCCAAGGTGAAATAATTAATGCAACTCCATAAGGTTGATTCATGATATAGCTTGAAGAACCTTTATGGGTAATAGGGCTCGATACCTTTTTTGGCTCCATCCAGTTTCTAAGATTTTTTATAGCAAAATCAATTTCGGAATAGAGAAACCCTAACTCAGTAACTAAAGCTTCATGTTTTGATTTATTTAAATCCTTTTTTAATGCCAGAAAGATATTTTCTTCATTATTTTTGAGCATTTGTTTTAAGTTTCCTAATTGTTTTTTTCGAAACTCATATGTTACGGTATTTCCGTTTAGAAAGTAGGTTCTCGCATTGGATATGATTAATTTCTCGGTTGTTTCCATAAAAATACTCCTCTTTTAATAATCGATTGTTATCTTTTTAAAATCGATTGCTATCTTGGTATCTGGAAAAATTTCTTTTGCTTCATTCAAAAGATAGGTATCATCTTCTTTTTGATAGCGTGATGAAATATGGGTGAGAATTAGATTCTTTACTTTACCTTGTTTTGCCAGTGTTGCAGCCTGTTTAGTTGTTGAGTGGTAGTATTCATGGGCAAGGGCAGATTTTTCTTGATCGAAAGTTGCTTCATGGACCATTACGTTGGAATATTTCACAAATTCTATATGTTCTTCTCGATAACGGGTATCGCCTAGAATGCTTACAACTCTACCACTTTTAGCAGGACCAATGAAATCAGAACGATTTATCACTGTTCCATCTTCTAGTTTGACCTGAGGATTATTTTTTATCTGTTTATAAATCGGACCCGGCATTATTCCGATGTCCTTTAACTTATTAACGAGTAATTCCCCGGGTTTATCTTTTTCAACAATTCGATAACCATAACTATCGATTCCATGATCCAGTTTTTTTGCCAAAACTTTAAATTCATTATCTTCCATTACTACACCCTCGTTTACTTCTACAAAAGTAATAGGATAGGTAAGGTGGGATGAACTTACTTTAAGACTGGTTTCTACATATTCTTTAATTCCACTGGGGCCGAATATCGTTAATTCTGTATTACCTCCCTGAAAAGATCGACTACTTAATAGGCCGGGTAATCCAAAGATATGGTCCCCATGTAAATGTGTAATGAAAATTTTATTTATTTTCCTAGGTTTAATAGATGTATGTAAAATCTGATGCTGGGTTGCTTCTCCACAATCAAACAACCACACGCTATTAATCTCTTGTAGTAATGATAATACGATACTAGTTACATTTCGTTCTTTTGAAGGGACACCTGCACCTGTCCCAAGAAAAATTAATTCCATTTTCTAATCTTCCTCCAACTTTATCACGTCTTAACTTACTGGCCGACTAAAAACTCAGGCGTCTTATTACAATGTTGGTACTAGCATATCTTGTGCGTCGTAAGACCCCGCTTCAAGAAGTCGAGTTTAACCAAGGTATCTAAGAGGGGCGAGAAGCCAGTAGCGCCCTATAAGTTCAACTAACATTAAGTGGGGATGAAAGAAATCCCCACTTAATGAGTTTCATTTTATTTCCAACCACGTTCATATGGAACTGGAGCTTCCAAATTTGTTTTTAATTCATCCGCGCAAGCTTTTGCCCAATAAGGATTACGCAAGAGTGCTCGTCCAATAAAAATTAAATCAGATCTATTATTTTGCAGTATTTCCTCTGCTTGTAAACCCGATGTAATTAGACCGACAGCCCCGGTTGCAATGTCTATCTCATGTTTAATTATTTCTGCTCGTCTTACTTGATATCCTGGGAAAGTTGGTACACGATTAGGAACAACCCCGCCTGAACTACAATCGATTAGGTCTACACCTAATTCTTTTAACCTGCTTGTAAAATAAAGAATATCTTCCAAAGAATTTCCTTGATCGTCATATTCATCAGTGGAAACCCGGACGAATAACGGCCCATCCCATTCTGACTTTACAGCTTGAATGATTTCTTGTAAAAATAAAAATCGTCCTTCTTTATTTACACCATACTCATCTGTTCGTTTGTTTGTTAACGGAGATAAAAACTCATTAACTAAGTAACCATGAGCTCCATGTATTTCGATAATATCAAAATTTGCCTCTTTCGCGCGCTTAGCTGCTTGCTGGAAAGCCTGAATAGTATGCTTAATATCTTCTTTCGTCATTTCTAGAGGTTCTTTATAATTCTCACTAAACGAAATTGGCGAAGGAGCATAAATAGGTAAAGAATTCACCTCTGATTTTCTCCCTGCATGTGCTAATTGAATTCCAGCTTTTGCCCCATAGCTATGGATTTGTTCATTTAATTGTTTAAATCCTTCGATATGTTCATCAGACCATATCCCTAAATCTTGTTCGCTGATACGGCCCTCCGGAAGAACACCAGTAGCTTCAATCATAATTAATCCGACTTGCCCAACAGCTCTAGAAACATAGTGGGTATAGTGGAACGGGGTCAGCATTCCGTCTTTATTAACGGAAGAGTACATACACATTGGTGACATAACGATTCTGTTTTTTAGTGTTACATTCTTTATTTGAATTGGGGAAAATAATTTAGGCATTTTTCATCCTCCTAAAGTTTTTATTCGATAAGACAATGCTTTATCGGGTACATCTGTAAAGATACCGTTGCAACCTAAATGAAAACATTGTTTCATGGAAGGATACCTATTAATCGTGTATACACGAATCTTCATATCATTTCTTAAACATTCATTCATAAGTCTGTCATTTAACAATCTGTAGTTAACATGTATTGCATTCGCACCTAAATCTTTAGCATAAGTTACGAGTTTATTGTTTTGCTTAGAGGTCAAGTAGGCAACTTCTACCATTTGATTGATTTCTCTCATTCGCTTTATACTTTCTGAGTTGAAAGTGGAAATAGTAGTACGGTCTAGCAACTGATGTTCTTGAACCATTTCAAAAACGATGGATTCTATATACTCATAATCTATTTTATTATTTTTCAACTCGATATTTAAGTATAACGGCTTAAATTTTATCCAATTTAAAAATTCCTCTAAGGACATGATTGGCGTACCAGTATATTTTTTTGAAAACCATGAACCTGCATCAAGTTCTTGGATTTCTGCAAATGTAAAATCTTTCACAAAACCTATTCCATTTGTAGTTCTTTTTACGTTCTCATCATGAATTAGAATCGGAATTTCATCTTTTGTAAGTTGAACATCTGTTTCTATTCCATCCGCTTTCATTTCATATGCTAATTCAAAGGCTGGTAATGTATTTTCTGGAGCATATTTGCTTGCCCCTCTATGTGCGTAGATATTTGTCATTATTTTCGAACCCCTCTTAATTCGTTTATTTATTCTACATTTTATGAAGCATGCATGAAAAGCGGACCAAATAATTACTTTAATTATAAAGAAGACTTCCATTTGTGGGGGGTTCCATCATCTCCCACTGATGGTTAGTCAAACCTTTACGGGCAGTTGATCTTCCATTTACCTTCTTTGTTCCCTAGAAGCTTAAGGCAGAAGTCTTACTGCATTGTTTAGGTAAGACAAAAAGTGATATAGTAATTAGGAAGGTGGGATAAATAATGAAACTAGAAATTACAAAACAATCGTTAAGCAAGTTACATGAATTAAATATCGATAACCGGAAATATTTACTACTTTTGTATGATCGTGATGATTGTGGATGTGGTGTAAATGGTGTTCCAACCATTCGCTTAACGAACGAAAAAAAAGATTATTACGATATAGTTACAAATGATGATATGTCGACATTTGTCCCAAAGCAACAAGCTGTGTTCTTTAATAAAAAGTTAAAATTGGATTATCGTAATGGATTTTTCCAATTACTTAGCCAAGGAGAGACATTAAATGCTTTTATTTCACCTCAAACTGTTTGTTTAGATGGGATAAATAAATAGGTTGGCTACGAATAAGTAGCAACCTATTTATCATTTTGAAGGAAAAATAAGTTTTTCTTTCTGCTTAAGTAAGGTATTCGTCCAGTTTAAATAGCGAACAGCAAGTTTTCTAAATTTAACGATGGTCTTTATACTTAATAGGTTTGGTGATAGTTTTCAATTCATTATAGACTTCGTTAGGTAATTCGCTCTCTAAATTAATATTAGTGTTTTCATTTATTTGATTAATGGAACTTGCACCAAATACCGTGGATGTTACTGCAGGGTGTTTTAAAACATATTTTAAAGCTAATTCATGAATACTGTATTGTTTACCAAATAATTTTGTTAGTTTTTCAGATATGTTCAGTAGTTCTTCATAAGAGTAATCCAGATATCCTTTATTTCCTTTTTTATTTATTTGCTCGGTTGATCGATTACTTAACATACCCTTAGCAAGCGGGCCCCTTGCCAGTACACTTATTTGATTTCTTTGTAATAATTCCAAAGTCTCTTCTTCTGGTCTACGATCGAGTAAGTTATATTGCATCATTACTGCATCAATTGAAGAATGTTTAACGAATTCGCGGATAACGTTAGGTCGAATAGAAGAGATACCATATGCTCGAATAATTCCTTCTTGTTTTAATTGTTCAAATGCTTCAATCGTCTCGGAAATGGGATCTTCCAAGGTGCCGCCGTGTAACATATAAAAATCGATGTAATCTGTTTTTAATCTTTTTAAGCTTTCTTTTACTTCTCTTAAAATATAGTCTTTGGATGGATCCCAAAACCAATCCTTCGTTTCTTTATTAAAATGATTTCCTACTTTTGTTGTTAGAATAATGTTTTCCCTTTTATCATGAATAATTTCACCAATTATTTCTTCGTTTAATCCGAAGTCGTATAAATCAGCTGTATCGATGTGGTTAATTCCTTTATCAATAGCCAAATCAATGATTTGTTTTGCTTCGTTTATATCTGTTCCAAGTGACATACCACCTAGGGTTAATTCTGAAATAAATAAATCTGATTTACCTAATTGACTCTTCTTCATCTAATCCCTCCAAAGTAACCAACTAATCTTATCTTAATATATTTAGTTAAAGGAAGAAAGGAAATTGAAATTAGGTCAGATAATAAAATTTAGTATAAGGAGTGGGTATGCTAAAATAGAAGAAAAGATGAATTGATAGGAGAAAACGTATGAAAAAGTTTGAAGAGAAAACAATAAGGTCAGAAAAGATTTTTGATGGAAAGATAGTTCAATTACAAGTAGATGAAGTTCAATTACCAAATGGTAAAACATCTCAGCGTGAAATAGTTAAACATCCTGGAGCGGTTGCGGTAATTGCTATCACGAAAGAAAATAAGATAGTGTTTGTGGAACAATATCGCAAACCACTTGAAAGGTCCCTTATAGAAATTCCAGCAGGTAAATTGGAACCTGGTGAGAATCCAATGATTGCGGCAATCAGAGAATTAGAAGAAGAGACTGGTTACTCTACCAATAGTTTATCCTTTGTAACTTCCTTTTACTCCTCACCAGGATTTGCTGATGAATTACTTCACATCTATATTACAAATGATATTGAAAAAATTGAAAACCCAAGAGCAGCTGATGAAGATGAATTCGTAGAGTTAGTGGAATTAACTTTAGACGAAGCGAAACAATATGTGGAAGAAGAGAAAATTCACGATGCCAAAACAGCATATGCAGTTTTATATTTACATGCATTAGAAAGAAGGTAACATGTTGAATTCCTATTTTGCAGATTTGCATATTCATATTGGAAGGGATATGTACAATAAACCGGTAAAAATTACAGGGGCAAAAAGCTTAACCTTGAGTAATATTTTGGAAGAATCTAGTAGAAATAAAGGGATAGATCTTGTTGGGGTAATTGATTGTCATGCCCCTAATGTACAGCAGGAAATTAAAGGATTGATTAATGAAGGAAAAGCAAGAGAACTTGAAGACGGTGGAATCCGTTTTGAAGAAGTAACCTTATTAATGGGATCTGAGATTGAAATTTATGATGAAAACTGTAAGGGACCCATTCATGTATTATGTTTTTTCCCGAATTTAGAAAATATCTCTATTTTCTCTGAGTGGCTAACAACTAAGATGAAAAACATCACGTTAAGTTCTCAAAGATATTATGGAACGGCTAAAGAACTTCAATATAAAGTAAAAGAACTAGAAGGGATATTTATTCCAGCACATGTCTTTACCCCTTTTAAGAGTCTTTATGGGAAAGGGGTAAATCAATCTTTAACAGAGGTATTCGATCCGGATTTAATTGATGGAATTGAGTTAGGATTAAGTTCGGATACTTATATGGCGGATCATATAGAAGAGCTTCATTCCTATACGTTTGTAACAAACTCAGATGCTCATTCTCTTCCGAAAATAGCTAGAGAATACCAAGAAATCGTAATGGAAAATGCTACTTTTAAAGAGTTTTATTGGGCGTTGCATGAAGTGAATGGTCGGAAAATCCAACGAAATTTCGGGATGAATCCAAGACTTGGTAAATACCATATGACAGTTTGTAATAATTGTTTTACAGAGCTAACCCCCGATAGTACCATATGCCCGAATTGTCAGTCAAAGAAAATTATTAAAGGGGTTTCTGACAGAATTCAAGAATTAACAAATGTTGAAAAATCTAATAGAGAACGACCACCATATTTATATCAAGTGCCTCTTGAATATCTTCCAAAGTTAGGTCCAAAAACGTTTAAAAAATTATTAGACCGGTTTGGCACAGAAATGAATGTTATTCATTACGCAAGCTTGGAAGACTTACTAGAGGTAGTGCCCAATCCTATAGCACAATCTATCATTTCCATGAGAGAAGGTAAACTTCATGTTAAAGCTGGTGGTGGCGGGAAATATGGAACTGTCTCGAATAATTAAAATATAGAATTTATGAATAAAAAAGAGATTTTGGTATTTTTAATCGGAATTCTTCATAGTTTTTAATATAAGAACCATCTTTGAAATGGAGGATTCCGATGAATAATAATAGAGCTGTTTTTATTCAACACATGAGAGAGTATGCGACAATATATTTGTTTATGGTGATTTTATTTTTAACTGGTATTATTTTTGGTGCTATTATAGTAAACAGCATGAACTTTGTTCAAAAGCAAGATTTGTTTTTTTACTTAGAACGATTTTTCCTTCAAATAGTAGAGGGTCAATCAATAGAAAAGACACTTATATTAAAAGAAAGCTTTTTTTATCATATTAAATATTTAGTTATTTTATTTTTACTAGGTTTATCTGTAATTGGACTTCCTATCGTGTGGGTTCTATTGTATGTTAAAGGTCTTGTTGTTGGTTTTTCTGTTGGTTTTTTAGTGAATCAAATTGGCGTTAAGGGATTAATCTTGGCTTCATTGTCCATTGCTCCACAAAATTTAATTGTCATTCCTGTATATATTATTGCTGGTACACTGTCGATGATCTTTTCGTTAAAATTATTAAATAAACTATTTTCAAAAAGGTCGACTGGACCAGCATTTCAGCCGTTTGGCAAGTATTTATTATCGTTTGGATTTTTATTGGTAGCCGCTATAATTGCTTCAGGAGTAGAGGCCTATGTGGCGAATGGATCTATGGAAGCATTTATTAAATCTTTTTATGAATAATAATTATTACATTATAATTATTTTAAATATAATGTAATAATATTTTTGACACGCCTTTTCAGAGTGCATATAATAAAATAGATGGTAAGAGGGGAGCGACGAGTTATGGAACATCGGATTGAACGAATAAAAAAACAGCTGCATTCTCAAAGTTATAAATTAACTCCACAAAGAGAAGCAACTGTCCGAGTTTTACTTGAGCGTGAAGAAGACCATCTAAGTGCAGAAGATGTTTATTTATTAGTTAAAGAAAAAGCACCTGAAATTGGCTTAGCAACTGTTTATCGTACGTTAGAGCTACTATCTGAATTGAAGATTGTTGATAAGATTAATTTTGGTGATGGGGTCTCCCGATACGATTTAAGAAAAGAAGGAGCTAAACATTTTCATCATCATCTCGTTTGCGTCGAATGTGGGTCAGTAGAAGAAATTGAAAATGACTTATTAGAAGACGTAGAGAAAATTGTACAAAGAGATTGGGGATTTCAAGTTCAAGACCATCGTTTAACATTTCATGGTATATGTAAACAATGTCAAAAATCAGCAGTTAAAGCAACACAATAAGAAGAATTAAGCCTTTTTTTCTATGGGAAAGAAGGCTTTTATTATGGATAAGAATGATAAAGGTTTGTGCTTTCTTTTTTTACATACGTAAAAAAAGAGAGTACATTAAAATTAAGTACTATTTAAAAATTTAACTATCTATATGTATATTATGATTTGAAATTGGCATATCTTTTAAGAAGGAAGTAACTTTAAAAAGGAGATATGCCATATGAAACAATTGATATGGGATACATTGAAAGTTTTCGTAATTTTTACTATATGTACTTGTCTATTCTATTTTGGATTAAAGATGATGCATGCTGAATATGAAAATTATCATAAATATGATCAACCTGAAGGACCTTCTGTAAAGGTTTTTAATTCAAATGAAGAGATTATGGATAGAATGAATCTATTTTTTAGATTAGGGGAATAAAAATATGCTAAATGATGCACTAGAGGATTATTTTCATTTTTTACAGATTGAAAGAGGGCTTTCTGAGAATACACTAAAGTCTTATAGACGTGATTTAAAAGATTATACTAATTTTTTAGTGAAGAAGTTAGAGGTGAAATCCTGGAATTCCGTTACTAGAATTGAAATTATTCATTTTCTATATGCTTTAAAAGATGGGGGTAAGTCGACTTCTACCATTTCCAGACATATATCATCGATTCGTTCTTTTCATCAATTTTTAGTAAGAGAAAAGGTAGTTAACCAGGATGTGAGCTTACATATTGAAACACCGAAAAAAGAAAGAAAACTTCCAGACGTTCTATCCCAAACAGAGGTAGAACAACTTCTTTCCATTGAAACGAAATCTCCTTTGGCATATCGTAATAAAGCAATGTTGGAACTAATGTATGCAACCGGACTTAGGGTAACTGAATTGGTTACTTTAAAAGTAAGTGATTTACACTTAACAATGGGTTTTGTTCAATGCTTTGGAAAAGGCTCAAAAGAAAGAATTGTACCTATCGGAGAGGTTGCCATACATGCAATAGAGCAATATTTACAACATGGAAGAGGGAAATTGCTAAAACATAATACTAATCCAACACTGTTTTTAAACCAGCATGGGAGGCCGTTAACGAGACAGGGATTCTGGAAAATTTTAAAAAAGATTGCTTTAGAAGTTGGTATAAATAAAGAAATAACTCCACATACATTAAGACATTCCTTTGCTACTCATTTATTAGAAAATGGGGCGGACTTACGTATCGTTCAAGAGATGTTGGGGCATGAAGATATTTCAACAACACAAATCTATACACATGTATCAAAAACTAGATTAAAAGATATGTATAAAACCTACCATCCAAGAGCGTAATTAACATGTAACGGAAGTATAAGGTAAAGAAAATTTACGCATGCATTTACATATATATGTTAGAAATCGGGAATATAGTATTGGGAGGTTTTTTAATGACTAATTTCAAACGAATTTTTCTTATTGTTTTGGATTCAGTAGGTATTGGTGAAGCCCCTGATGCGGAAAAATATAATGACAAAGGTGCGGATACTTTAGGTCATATTGCAGATGAAATGAATGGACTTCATATGCCGAACATGGGTGAATTGGGATTAAGTAATATTTGTGAGATAAAAGGAATAGAAAAAGCAGTAAACCCTAAAGCTCACTATACAAAAATGCAAGAAGCTTCAAATGGTAAAGATACAATGACAGGCCATTGGGAAATTATGGGATTAAATATTAAACAACCTTTTAAAACATTTCCTGAAGGATTTCCAACCGAACTTGTTCAATTATTAGAAGGTAAAACAGGAAGAAAAGTTATTGGAAATAAGCCGGCTTCTGGTACAAAAATTATAGAAGAACTTGGCGAGGAGCATATGAAAACGGGTTCCTTAATTGTTTATACTTCTGCAGATTCTGTATTGCAAATTGCTGCACATGAGGAAATTATTCCAGTTGATGAATTGTACCGAATTTGTGAAATTGCACGAGAACTGACTCTAGATGAAAAATATATGGTTGGACGAGTTATTGCCCGTCCTTTTATTGGGAAACCTGGAGCATTTGAACGTACGGCCAACCGTCATGATTATGCTCTTAAACCGTTTGGTAGAACTGTAATGAATGAATTACAAGATAATGGCCTTGATGTTATTGCTCTTGGGAAAATTTCTGATATTTACGATGGAGAAGGAGTTACAGAGGCTATTCGAACTACAGATAATGACGATGGAATGACAAAACTCATAGATTCCATGAAAAAGGATTTCAATGGACTAAGTTTTCTTAATTTAGTTGATTTCGATGCTAAATATGGCCATAGGCGTGACCCAATAGGGTATGGCAAGGCTTTAGAGGAGTATGATAAACGCTTACCCGAAGTCTTAGCTTTATTGAATGAAGATGATTTACTTATTATTACAGCTGACCATGGGAATGATCCTGTTCATCATGGCACAGACCATACGAGAGAATTTGTTCCATTACTTATTCACCATAAAAATATGAAGCAAGGTAAAGCGTTGCCTATTCGGAAAACATTTGCAGATGTAGGCGCAACGGTGGCAGATAACTTTCAAGTGAAATTGCCAGAACACGGAAATAGTTTTTTGCATGAGATTATCGAATAAGAAACGGAAAGAGCACTAGAGGTAGTGCTCTTTTTTATTTGTATATTTCGATATAAAGATGGAAAAAATAAAGTTATATTGAGTTTGGAGGTAAAACTATGAAAAAGTGTATTCTCATTATCAGCATGATTTTTTCATTATTTGTATTAGGATTGCCAGTCTTTGCGGAAGAAAAGCCGGAAGATGAAAAAAGCGAATCCTTAAATCTAGCTCCTGATGCAAAATCGGCTATCTTGATAGAAAGAGATACCGGAACTATTTTATTCGACAAAAATGCCCATGAAGTACTTCCGCCAGCTAGTATGACAAAATTAATGACACTACTACTTATTATGGAGGCAATAGATCACGGGGACTTAAAGAAAAATGAAATGATTCGAGTAAGTGAGCGGGCCGCATCAATGGGAGGTTCCCAAATATTCCTTGAAGCGGGGGAAGAAATGTCCGTAGATGATTTATTAAAAGGAATAGCTGTTGCTTCTGGAAATGATGCTAGCGTTGCAATAGCTGAACGACTTGCAGGAAGTGAAGAAGCCTTTGTGAAAAGAATGAATGAAAAAGTGAAAGAACTTGGTTTGAAAAATACGAAGTTCCAAAATACGACTGGTTTACCAAGTGATGATCATTACAGCACTTCATATGATATGGCAATGATTGCAAAAGAATTATTAAAATATGAGGATATTACAAATTATACATCGATTTATGAGGATTATTTAAGAAAAGGAAAAGAAAATGAATTTTGGCTCGTGAATACGAATAAATTAGTGAAATTCTATCCAGGAGTAGACGGATTAAAAACAGGTTACACAAATGAAGCAAAATATTGCTTAACTGCTACGGCAGAAAAGAATGATATGCGTGTCATCGCCGTTGTAATGGGTGCAAATACTACAAAGGAAAGAAATGCAACCATTTCTAGTATGCTTGACTTTGCGTTTAATCAATTTGAAACACAACAATTATTTGAAAAGGATCAGGTTGTTTCAAACTTAAAATTAATTAAAGCGGAAGAAGACAATATTGAAATAATTGTTCCTGAATCTGTTAGTACATTACATAAAAAAGGAGAGTCTACTGAAGAGGTAACAACAGAAATGAAATTGAAAGAAAAGTTTACTTTACCTATAAATAGAGGAGATGAAGTAGGTACATTAACCGTTAAAAATGGAAATGAAATTATTTCGGAAATTCCACTAACGGTAAATAATGATGTCACCCAAGCATCCTATTTCACTTTGTTAAAACGAACACTGCAAGAAATGGCGAAAAATTAATAATATCTTCTAATTTAGACGAATAAGGACTTCTTTTGTCATAAAGCAGGAATTAGCCCTTGTCATCAAGAAGAAGAAATACAGAAGAATGTAAGGAGGAGATTTTTTAGGATGGGGCTGCATTCAGTTTTTGATGTAAAAGAAGATGTATTAATCGTTAGACTGTCAGGTGAATTAGACCACCATGAAGCAGAAAGCTTACGGGATAAGTGGAAGGACATGATGTATAAAAATCCAATTAAGCATGTCATTTTAAATTTAGAAAATGTTTCTTTTATGGATAGTTCGGGTCTAGGAGTTATTCTTGGCCGATATAAAGAGGTTTTACAATTAGGTGGAGAGATGGTCGTATGTTCCATTTCTCCAACGGTCAAACGTTTGTTTGAAATGTCTGGATTATTTAAGATTATTCGCTTAGAAGAAAATGAAGCATTTGCGTTAGAAACTTTGGGGGTGGCTTCATGAGAAATGAAATGGTTGTAGAATTTTCTAGTAAAAGTGAAAATGAGGCATTTGCAAGGGTTACGGTTGGCGCGTTTATTTCCCAGTTAGATCCTACGATGGACGAGTTAACAGAAATTAAAACAGTGGTCTCAGAAGCGGTAACGAATGCCATCATACACGGATATAACAACGAACCTGATCATAAAGTGATGATTAAGTGTGTCATTGAAAATGATGAAATTGAAATAACGGTGAAAGATTTTGGAATCGGAATTGGTGATATTGATCAAGCGAGACAACCTTTATATACTTCAAAACCTGAACTAGAAAGGTCTGGAATGGGCTTTACTATTATCGAGAACTTTATGGACTCTGTTAAGGTCACTTCTTCAAAATCCGATGGAACTACGCTCTACATGAGAAAGCAACTAGTAAAATCAAAGACGGTTTATAATTAGGATATGTGCCTATGAATGTAAATGTAAAAAAGACAAAGGGTGAAGAAACCTTAACGGATGAACAAGTAAAAGATTATATTTTACAGAGCCAACAAGGGAATAAAGAAGCAAGAGATATATTAGTAGAAAAGAATATCCGGCTTGTTTGGTCAGTTGTTCAGCGTTTTATTAATAGGGGTTATGATCCAGATGATCTATTTCAAATAGGGAGTATCGGACTAATAAAGTCGATTGATAAATTTGACCTTTCCTTTGACGTTAAATTTTCTACTTATGCGGTACCGATGATTATTGGAGAAATTCAACGTTTTATTAGGGATGATGGAAGTATAAAGGTTAGTCGCTCTTTAAAGGAAATTGGAAATAAAATAAGAAGAAAAAAAGATGAATTAACGAAACAATTAGGACGATCACCAACAGTTAATGAAATTGCGGAGGCTTTAGAAATAACACCAGAAGATGTCGTTCATGCACAAGAAGCATCTAAATCTCCGCATTCCATTCATGAAACTGTATTTGAAAATGATGGGGATCCTATTACATTATTAGACCAAATAGCAGACACCGATACAAAATGGTTTGATAAATTAACATTGCAAGAAGCAATTAAGAATTTAAATGAAAGGGAACGACTTATTATTTACTTACGATATTATAAAGATCAAACCCAAACCGAAGTTGCAGATAGATTAGGTATTTCTCAAGTACAAGTATCTAGACTTGAGAAGAAAATATTAAAAGAAATGAAAGGTAATATGGATTTGTAGAAAAAGGCTTAAAAACCATCACATCTGTGGTGGTTTTTTTCTGTACATCCAGCTCCAGCGCTAAAGCCGTAGCGAGACTTCCTTTATCTCCTACGGAAGTGGAATGTCCGATTAAAACCGCCGCTTTGCGCGGCAACATCGGACCACCTGGCATGGCTAGGCGCAGTCCGTACGTCGCTACGAAGCACAAGACGTGCGAGTACAGGCGTTGCGACAGGACGTCGCGTTTTTAGCCTGAAATAGCGCTTGCGCTTTTGTATTAATTTCTTTTGATAAAAAGTCTTTACTTGGTAAAACTAAACGTACAGTTCATTTAATTAAGGATGGGATGACCTTGACGAACATTGTATATTTACGAATGAAAAAAAATGCCAACTTCCCTAACTTATGTGAAATTTTTTTAAAAGACATTGCTTATGTTTCAACAGCTGACACTTCATTAAAGAAGAAATTAGAAAATACACCAATTTATCGCCTAACGAAAAAGGATAAAAATTTAGTAGTAATCGATAGTTTTTTATTAATAGAACATTTAACTAAAAGTTATGAAGATGTAGAGATTCAACTTGTAGGACCAAATCAGAGCATTGTTAGAGTAATTTCGAGTAAAAAAACCAATTCCGTCTTCCTTGTAGCATGCGTGTGGCTTGTATTGTTTATTGGTACTGCGATGACAATTATGAACTTTCATTATGATGTTAGTATGCAGGAAGTGCAACAAAAGCTTCATCTATTATTAACTGGTGAAGAAAACGAATTTCCATTATGGATTCAAATACCTTATTCCATAGGATTAGGCTTAGGAACAATCCTTTTTTTTAATCACTGGTTTAATAAACGCTTTAATGAAGAACCAAGTCCACTAGAAGTTGAAATTTTTAACTATCAACAAGACCTTGATAATTATTTGAGTCATAAAGAAAATAGTTTAAATGTTAGAGAACCTTCTAATTAATTTTATTCAAGTCCTTATTGGTTTTAGTGGAGGTCTTGCTGTAGGTGGTGGATTTGTTGCTTTTATAACGGTATTAAAAATTATCCCAAGGTTATTACAACTAACAAAATCTTATAAGCTAATCAAATTTTACACCGCTTGTGTGGTTCTTGGTTTAATTATGGGATCATACTTATCTTTTGCCAATGTTAATCTAAATCAACCCGTACTCATTTTAGTGGTTTGGGGATTATTTCATGGGATCTTCAATGGAATGCTTGCCGCTGCACTGACAGAGGTATTAAATGTTTTTCCAGTTATAACAAGAAGAATACGCCTAGAAAATAGTCTGCTTATTCTACTCATGGCTATTATGTTTGGTAAGATAGTTGGTTCGTTATTTCAATGGACTATTTTGGTTAGGTTGTAATGAGAGTGGAGTGTTTAAACGATGAAGAAGAAAAATGATAAAATGCCCGTGTCGGCTAATATAATTCGCAACCAAGAATACATGGAAAAAAGAATAGGTATAAATGTCTCTTTCGACGTAGGTTTTCGAGAATTTATTATATTAAAAAAGAAAGTTCAACTTTATTATGTAAATGGATTGTGTGATACATCAACAATACAAGAACTTTTGGAAATTATGATTGGAATTAATGATGTTGAAAGTAATAAGAAAAAGTTACCTGAAATCATCGAGAATCGTTTAATCCATCAGCAAGTAGAAGCGGTAAATACGATGGATGAGGTAGTTGACCAAGTTTTATCGGGATTGGTTGCTTTTTTTGTAGATGGTGAAAAGCAAGCTTTTATCGTTGATGTTAGAACGTATCCGGGAAGGACACCAGAAGAACCAGACACTGAGAAAGTGATTCGCGGATCGAGGGACGGTTATACCGAAAATATTATCGAAAATACTGCTTTAACACGTAGAAGAATACGGGATGAACGATTACGTAATGAAATGCTAAAGGTTGGAGAACGTTCAAAAACTGATGTATGTATTAGCTATGTCCAAGATATAGCGGATGACGATTTAGTTGATTTAATTAAAGAAAAAGTGGAGTCTATTGAAGTTGATGGAATTGCAATGGCAGATAAGGCAGTTGATGAATTTTTTAGTGATAAAAAATGGAACCCTTATCCATTAGTAAGATATACAGAAAGACCTGATGTAGCTGTAAGCCATTTGCTGGAAGGACATGTTATTGTTATGGTAGACACATCCCCAAGTGTCATTATCATACCAACAACTTTTTTCCATCATATGCAGCATGCCGAAGAATATAGGCAGACCCCCTCTGTTGGTACGTTTATACGTCTTATACGTTATTTAGCTGTGTTTATGTCATTGTATCTTTTACCATTATGGTTGCTGTTTGTTTTAGACCCTACTTTATTGCCTAAAGAGCTGTCGTATATTGGACCAAATGAAGAAGGTAATATTCCAATATTAGTACAAATCATTTTAGCAGAATTAGGAATCGAATTTTTAAGAATGGCTGCGATTCATACGCCAACACCATTAGCAACTTCTATGGGGTTAATTGCGGCAGTATTAATTGGTCAAATCGCAATAGATGTAGGAATGCTCAGCGCAGAAGTTATTCTTTACGTGTCAATAAGTGCGATAGGTACTTATGTTACATCTAGCTATGAGCTTAGTATTGCGAATAAGCTGGCAGGTTTATTTTTAATTTTAGGAGCAGGTTTCTTTGGTGTGAAAGGTTTTGTTATTGCATTCTTGATTCATATAATGTATTTGATAAACTTGCAATCACTAAAAACACCTTACCTATGGCCTTTCCTTCCTTTCAATGCAAAGGCAATGTTTAATATTATCTTTAGGATTCCGGTTCCTTATTCTAATAAGAGACCAAGAATTGTACATCCGAAGAATACTTATAGACAACCAATGAAAAAGGGCTAACCATGTCGTTAGCTCTTTCGTTTTTTGTCTATGTGTGTTAAAGTATTTTTATATTTTTACGTATAATCGGGGGAATAAAAATTATGATTACGGAGTACCATCCTTTTCCTATAAATAAAAATGGTCACCTTGAAATAGGTGGTATGGATACAGTCGAATTAGCAGAAAAATATGGAACACCCCTTTATGTTTACGATGTCTCCATGATAAGAAAAAATGCAAGATCATTTGTGGAAACCTTCGAAAGACTAGGAGTACAAGCGAAAGTTGCATATGCAAGTAAGGCATTTTCTTCTATAGCAATGCTGCAAGTAGCAAAGCAAGAAAACCTATGTCTTGATGTAGTTTCAGAGGGAGAACTTTACACAGCTTTACTAGCTGATTTTCCAGTAGAGAAAATACATTTGCACGGAAATAATAAAAGCTTAGACGAAATTACGATGGCGATCAAACATGATATCGGCTGTATTGTAATCGATAATTTCTATGATATAGAATTAATTGAACAAGTAACAAAAGTATACGGTAAAAAAGTTAATGTATTAATCCGAGTTACACCAGGGGTTGAATCTCATACGCATGAATACATCATGACAGGTAATGAAGATTCAAAGTTTGGATTTGACTTACAAAATGGTCAAGCAGAAGAAGCTTTCCAAAAATTATTAAATCACGAAACCATTCATTTTAGAGGACTTCATTGTCATATAGGTTCTCAAATATTCGAAACAGATGGATTTAAGGTTGCAGTAGATCTATTATTTGAAGAACTAGGTAAGTGGAAAGAGCGTTATAACTATACACCTGAAGTTTTAAATTTAGGTGGGGGGTTTGGGATTAGATACACGAAGGAAGATCAGCCTTTACCCTATAATATTTATGTTGAAGAGTTAATCAAGTCAGTTAGAAACCAAGTAAATTTATTGAATATATCAATGCCAGAGATTTGGATTGAACCTGGTAGAGCAATCGTTGGGAATACTGGTATTACATTATATACAATTGGTTCTATGAAAAATATTCCTGATATTCGTAAATATGTATCAGTTAACGGTGGGATGACAGATAATATTAGACCCGCATTATACCAAGCAAAATATGATGCAGTAATTGCTAATAAAGCAAATCAACCGGTAACAGAAGAAGTGTCTATCGCCGGTAAAGCTTGTGAATCGGGGGATATGTTAATTTGGGACCTATCTGTACCTAATGTAGAACATGGTGATATATTAGCTGTTTTTTCAACAGGTGCATATAACTACTCGATGGCAAGTCATTATAATAGAATTCCTAATGCAGCAGTCGTCTTCGTAGAGAATGGCGTAGATAAATTGGTAGTAAAACGCGAAACGATGGAAGATGTTGTGAGAAATGATTTATCCTACCTATAACGTGGGATGACTATCAATTATATTAGTGATAGAATAGACATGATTAACAGAAAAAGGAGATTGTAAAATGGCTAAAAAAGGATATATTTTAATGGAAAACGGAAATAAAATTGAATTCGATTTATTTCCAGAAGAGGCACCTGGAACAGTAGCGAACTTTGAAAAACTTGCTAACGAAAACTTTTATGATGGTTTAACTTTCCACCGTGTCATTCCTGGTTTCGTAAGTCAAGGTGGTTGTCCAATTGGTAATGGAACTGGAAATGCTGGCTATACAATTAAATGTGAGACAGATAATAACCCCCATAAACACGAAGAAGGTTCACTATCGATGGCGCATGCGGGAAGAGACACTGGAAGTTGCCAATTCTTTATAGTACATGAACCCCAACCACATTTAGATGGCGTTCATACTGTATTTGGAAAAGTTACTTCTGGAATCGAACACGCTAAAGCAATGAAAAATGGAGATGTCATGAAAGAAGTTAAAGTTTATTCTGAGTAAGTTATTGTGATGAATTTAATCCAGATAATATTCATTTTAGTATTAATTATTGCACCTTTAAGTACGTTTTTTCATGAATTTGGCCATGCTATTGCGGCAAGAACGCTCAAAGCTAATGAGATTACGTTAAAAATGGGTAAAGGGAAAAGATTAGTAGCAATAACACTACTGGATTTAAACATCGAAATCCATTCTCTCTTTTTTATAGGTGGGCACACAATAAGTAAACGATATCCATACTATAAAAAGAGGGAATTAATTTACATTTCATTATTGGGTCCACTTTCAAATGGGATTATTGCGTTATTATTATATTTTTATTTGAGTTATGAAGTAAATTTATACATAGAGTTAAGCTTTTGGTTTAATATTTGGTTGTTTACTATGAATATAATCCCGATACACATGAATAATAAGTACACAGATGGGTATATTGTGTATAAATTAATATCTGAAGGGCAAAAATAGATAGATACTAATTCTTTTTTACTTCTTAGGTTCATTTGACAAAATGCATATTTAATGCAATAAATATATATATACTTTTCAATAGTCAATTATGGCTTTAAGAAAAATAACTCTATTAGAGGATGTTCAAAACGCTCTATTAGTGCGTGTTCAACAGGAGGATGGAAAGGACCGAGGTCAGCTAAATGCGCAACGTCCTATTACTACGCTTCTCCTACATAGGGGGGATACCGACGTTAGCTGCAAAGGTTGTCTGTACGTCGCAGTATCTTTCTCACCGATCTTTTTGAACAACCTTTATTAGTCTTTATTAAGAGGGGTCTTTATGTTAATTCGTTTTAAAAAGAATATGGAAAAAATTGCCATGGGATTATTGTCATTTATGCCAGATGTAAAAAATGATGTGAAAAAATTACAGAATACAATTAAAGAATATGAGTCCAATCCTGATTGGAATCTTTATTTATGGAAAGAGGACGATGATGTCTTAGGTGCAGCTGGTATTCGGTTAGAAAATAATTGCATTATTATCCAACATGTTTCCGTTAATCCGTCCCATCGGAATCTAGGGATAGGGAAGAAAATGATAAATGAACTAATTAAACTTTATGACGGAGAACATAAAGTTTTACCTAGTGATGACGTCCAAGAGTTCTATCTTAAATGTAAAGATAATCATATTCAAAATGAAGAACAATAAAAGCCAGCCCATCACTGAGGGCTGGCTTAAAACTTGGCGGATAGAATAATATAAATATTTCTGCTTAATGTCTAGCTCCAGCACCCAGCGACTAGCGAGACTTCCTTCACCGTACGTTGCTAAACGGGCGCTTACGCTTTTCTTAATATATTTTAGAACCAAGCGGCACCAACAATGATTAGAAGAATAAACAATACAACGATTAACGCGAATCCTCCGCTATATCCATGACTCATAAACAAATTCCTCCTTTTTTCTTCTTCAACAAATGTTTTATAAACATTTGTCTTACATTAATAACTTATGTTGGTATTTACCATGTTGTATGGGCGAATAGCACGAAAACTTAAAATTGCAACTAAAGAGAGGTAAGAAATATGGTGAACCAAGCCTACGAAGTAAAGTTAGATGTCTTTGAAGGACCACTAGATTTATTGCTACATTTAATAAATAAATATGAGATAGATATCTATGACATCCCGATGGCTGAAATCACAAAACAATATTTGGATTATATACATACGATGAAATATTTAGAGTTAAATATTGCAAGTGAGTATTTAGTGATGGCCTCGACTCTTGTTGCTATTAAAAGTCAAATGTTATTACCAAAACAGGAAATAGTTGATGAAACGGATGAATACGTAGAAGACCCGAGAGAAGAATTAATGAATCGGTTAATTGAATATCGGAAATATAAACAAGCAGCGGAAAAATTAAAAGAAAGAGAAGAAGAAGCCATTCATACGTATACAAGGCCACCTGTTGTATTTGACGAACTAATACAGGATAAAACAACAGTTTCTAAAGGGAATGTATCGGTATATGACATGATCAATGCGTTAGGTAAAATGTTTCAAAGAAAGAAATGGGATCAACCACTTGATACGAAGGTTAGTAGAGCGGAGATTCCAATTGAACAGCGAATGAAGGATGTATTAAAAATGGTGAAAAAATCTCATCATGGTGTTGCTTTTGATCAATTATTTCCATATCCTTCTAAAACGCACATTGTTATTACTTTCATTGCTATATTAGAATTAATGAAAGTTCATGAGGTTTATTGTAAACAAAAACAACATTTTGATACGTTATATGTATTTTCTATGGAGGAATAATTTTGGAAGTTACAGAATGGAAGGCTGTTGTTGAAGGTTTAATTTTTGCAAGTGGTGATGACGGAATAACAGTCAAACAATTGAAGAATATTTTAAATATCACGGATGAAATGATTGCCCACTTAATTGAAGAATTGAAATACGATTATGAACGAATAGATCGAGGTATCATGATGATGGAATCAAAGGGTGTACTTCATCTTACCACGAAACCTGAGCATAGTGAATTTTATAAAAAGCTGTTGGAAACACCAAATTCCAATCGAATGTCTCAAGCAGCACTTGAAACTTTAGCAATCATTGCCTATAGACAACCAATTACAAAAGCTGAAATTGAAGAATTACGTGGAGTTAAGAGTGATCGTCCGCTTCAATCCCTTGTAGCGAAATCGTTAATTGAAGAAATCGGAAGAAAAGATAGTGTTGGTAGACCTATCTTGTATGGAACAAGTAAAGATTTCCTTACTTATTTCGGTTTAACTTCACTAGAGGAGTTACCCTCTCTTCCGGATGAAGTTTCCGATTCGAGTGAAGTGAATCAAGAAGCGGATTTATTTTTTGAACATTTTAATGAAGAACTGAATAAGAATGAATGATGAATCCATACATTAAATTTTAATGTATGGATTTTTTGGTAGGTAGGATTTATCACATTAACATTAAATAAGAAAATTGCTCATATCACTTCATTTGATGCATAAAATGTATGGATACCATACACGTGGGAGGACAACCAAAAATGAAAATAAAGATTTTATTACTAACCGTAATATTCTTTGCTGCTAATTTGCTAATCTCTACAAATGGACAAGCAGCTTCTGCCGCACCGGGTGTATCAGCAAATAATGCTGTATTAATAGAACAATCAACTGGACGAGTATTATTCGAAAAAGATGCACATTCCCAAGAATCCATCGCCAGTATTACTAAAATTATGACGGCAATTATTGCAATTGAATCAGGAAAAATGAAAGAAAAAGTGACTGTAAGTAGAGAAGCAATTTATACAGAGGGGTCCTCTATTTATTTAGAACAAGGTGAAAAAATGACGCTAGAGGATTTAGTTTATGGGTTAATGCTTCGGTCTGGTAATGATGCCGCGGTGGCAATTGCCGAGCATGTTGGAGGTAGTTTAGATGGATTTGTCTACCTCATGAATGAAAAGGCAAAATGGTTAGGAATGGAAAATACTCATTTCGATAACCCACATGGTCTTGATTCTGATAATCATTATTCTAGTGCATATGATATGGCGATATTAACGCAATATGCGATGAATAATGAGAAGTATAGAGAAATATCAGGCACTACTTCTTATAAATCAGATGGAAGAACATACAGTTGGATAAACAAAAATAAATTATTAACTCAGTATTATGAATATTGTACAGGTGGAAAAACCGGTTTTACAAAGAAAACGGGAAGGACACTTGTTTCAACAGCTAGTAAAGACGGTATGGATTTAATTGCCGTCACGTTAAATGCACCTGATGATTGGAAAGATCATATGTCCTTATACGAATGGGGTTTTGAAAATTTTGATATGAAAACATTAACAGACAAAGGAGAAGTAAAATTTAATTTAATAGACTTAAATAAAAGTCAAATAGGATTTTTACGAGATAAAATTCATTATCCGTTATCCGACGATGAAGAGGATATCGTAACATTTAAGAATTATATTTTAAAAGATGTTGATACATCATCAGGAGATAACATAATCGGAAAAAAAGTATTCTACTTAAATGATAAAGAAATTACAGAAACACCAATATATGCGGTTGAAGACTCTGTTTCATCAGATGCAAATAAGAAATCATTCATGTCAGAAATCCTCTCATTTTATAAAAAAGTAACAGGGATGTAGATATATATGGTTAATTTAATATGGGCATTTATGGCAATAGTTGGTATTATTTATGCGATGTTTAATGGAACGATGGAAGAAGTCAACAAAGCTCTATTTGAAAGCGCGGATGAAGCTGTAAAACTATCTATTGGGTTAATTAGTATTCTAGTGTTTTGGTTAGGGATTATGAAAATAGCAGAGGAAGCAGGTATATTAAGAGTGCTTGCAAAACTGTTACGTCCGATTGTAGTAAAAATATTTCCAGAGATTCCGAAAGATCATCCAGCAATGGGGTACATTTTATCCAATTTTACAGCGAATATATTTGGTCTAGGAAATGCAGCCACACCACTTGGAATAAAAGCAATGGAAGAGATGAAAAAATTAAGCGGAACAGAAACTGCAACACGTTCCATGATCACATTTTTAGCTATAAACACTGCAGGCTTAACCTTAATTCCATCAACAGTAATCGCCATTCGGATGCAATACAACTCCAGTTCACCTACTGAAATTGTTGGTACTACTATTATTGCTTCCGCCGCTGCATTAACTAGTGCATTATTATTGGACCGTTTCTTTTATTACAGAAGCCTTAGGAGGAAGGAATGATGGGAATTGTCACTACTATAAGCACTTGGCTTATTCCTTGCTTTTTATTATTAGTCCTAGGAGTTGCACAGTGGAAAAAGCTTCCATCATACGAATTATTCGTTGAAGGAGGAAAGGAAGGTGTTCAATTAGCATTTTCTTTACTTCCTTTTTTAGTTGGAATGTTGGTCGCCATCTCTATTTTAAGGAGTTCCGGGGCCTTGGATGCATCTATTGGTTTAATTGCTCCCATACTAACTGCAATAGGAATTCCCCCGGATATTGTCCCATTAGCACTTGTTAGACCCATTTCCGGAAATGCAGCCTTGGGGGTTACTTCCGAATTAATTGCAACACATGGACCTGATTCTTTTATCGGCAGACTTGCGTCAACTATGCAAGGAAGTACAGACACCACTTTGTACATATTAACTGTATATTTTGGTGCGGTAGGGATTAAAAAGATGAGATATGCTGTAAAAGTTGGACTCTTAGCGGATTTAGTTGGTATAATTGCATCAATCATAATTGTTACCCTTATATTTGGGTAATGCTAAAAAGTAGCGTTAACATGATGTTAACGCTATTATTATTTATGAAAATAATAATAATAAGAATGGTGATATAATGACAAACAACTTGGAAAGACTTCAAAAAGTTATAGCTCAAAGTGGAGTAACTTCTAGAAGAAAAGCAGAACAATTAATTTTAGACGGAAAGGTAAAAGTAAACGGAGAAGTGGTAACAGTTTTAGGTACGAAAGTGTCTAACCATGACAAGGTAGAAGTGGAAGGGATTCCGCTCGAAAAAGAGTTGCCAGTTTATTTTCTTATGTATAAACCACGTGGAGTTATCTCTAGTGTTAAAGATGATAAAGGAAGAAAGGTAATTACAGATTTACTTAGTGAAGAAGTAGAGGAACGTGTATTTCCAATAGGAAGGCTAGATTATGATACTTCGGGAATTATCTTACTGACAAACGATGGTGATTTTGCTAACTTACTTATGCATCCAAGACATCAAATTGATAAGGTATATGTAGCTAAAGTAAAAGGAATACTTAAAAAAGCTGATTTAATGCAACTTAAAAAAGGGGTAAAATCCGAAAAAGATTTACTTAAGGCTGTAGATTATAGAATTGTATCAACAGATAAAAAGGCAGAAACTACGGTTATTGAACTAACGCTTCATGAAGGGAAAAATAGGCATGTAAGAAGAATGATGGAAGGGTTAGGTTTCCCTGTAGTTAAATTAAAGAGAGAAAGATATGGTTTTTTAAATTTAGATGGTTTAAAACGTGGTGAATACCGTCCATTAACTCCTAAAGAGGTTAAACAAATGTATAACTTGGCAAATCAAAATTAAAATGTTGAATTATTGACAAATTTCATCTTCTTAAAAAATGTTATACTCGCATAAGGAGTGATTGAAATTGAGTTTGGAAAATAAAAAAGAGTCAAAGAAAACTAAAAAAAGAAATCGATTAATTTTTCGATCTATCATTTTAGTAGTCTTAATTGGAGCCACTATTTTTGCTATTGTTTCTAATTCTAAAGCAGATAATTCTATTTATCGTGCTGGGGATACCGCTCCAGACTTCCAATTGAAACAGGTAAGTCATAATAATAATTTAGAAAGCGTTCAATTAAGTGATTTAAAGGGAAAAGGGGTAATGCTGAACTTTTGGGGAACTTGGTGTAAGCCATGTGAAGCTGAAATGCCTTATATGGAAACTTTATACCCGGAGTATCATGATAAAGGAATCGAGATTCTCGCGGTTAGTTTAGATAATACGGAATTGGTAATTAACCGCTTTATTGATAAACATGATTTAACGTTCCCAGTATTACACGATACAACTGGTGAAATTAGAGATCTATACAAAGTTGGACCGATTCCAAGTACATTTTTTATTGGTCCAGATGGCAAAATTAAAGAAGTTGTAAATGGAGCACTAACATTAGAAAAGTTAGAGCGATCATTGCAAAATATTTTACCAGAATAAATTACCACGTCTTAACTGGTCGTAACCACCTATTTAAAACTAGAATTATAAGTGGCGGTGGATAGCCAGAAGAGCCCTGATTAGTTCAATTCATATTAAGATGGAAGAAAACTCTACTGAATATGTTGAACTTTACATTATCGATAAAACGTGAGGGATCAATAATGAAACAAATTAAATGTGATTGTGGTCATGTTAATCCATTAGGTACCGTACTTTGTGAATCCTGTGGAAAGCCTATAGAGGAAAACCAACATATTGATGGTAATGAAGGAAAAAAACTATTAAATATGCGTTATGATGGAACAGCAAGGCGATCCAAAACGTATACTAAATCCGTTGTGGATCGAATTTGGAGTTTCTTTTCTTCTGTTAAAGTAGGGGTATGGTTAATTGTCTTAGCTTTAATTGCTTCTATGATTGGTACCATTTTCCCGCAAGAAATGTACATACCTGCAAATACACCAAATCGTGATCCAGCTGTATTCTACGAAAGTCAATACGGTGTGTTGGGTCTTATATACTATCAACTAGGCTTACATAATTTATACTCATCGTGGTGGTATTTGTTACTTATTGCTTTAATTGGGGTATCATTAGTTATTTGTAGTTTAGATAGATTTGTACCACTTTTTAGAGCATTAAGACATCAAAATCCAAAAAAACATCAATCTTTTTTAAGTAGACAACGGTTATATAGCGAAACTGAATCAGCCACTGATGAAGAATTGGAAACGGTAAAAAAACAATTAAAGAAACGTCGTTATAATATTAAAGAGAAAGATGGTTATCTTTTAGCAGAAAAAGGGCGATTCTCTAGGTGGGGGCCATATGTCAACCATATTGGCTTAATCATTATCCTTATAGCAGCTATTTTACGTTCGACCCCATTATTTTTTATGAATGAATATGTTTGGGTACGTGAAGGGGAAACAGAGGTTTTACCTGGTACAAATGGAGAGTATTATGTTGAAAATAAAGACTTTATTTTTGAGACACATGATGAAAATGATGAAAGATTTAAGGACGCTTTAAGTAAAGAAGGAATGGTTGCTAGCAATTATCAAACAGATGTAGTCGTGTATAAAGCAAATCGATCTATTCCCGGTGAAGAACCAGAACTAGAGCCAGTCGTAGAGGATTCCATTCAAATGAATAAACCTTTGAGTTTCGACGGATATGATTTAATTCAATCAGGGTATCAACTAAATGAATTTTCTTCGATGACATTTAAAATACATGAAACATCGGATGCAGACGAGAAATCATTAGGGTCTTTTACAGTTGATTTAAGAAATCCTCAACCTGAATTTGATCTTGGTAATGGCTTTAAAGTTGTTTTGGATCAATTTTATCCAGACTATTATTTAGATGATAATGGGATACCAGCTTCTGAAACCAATTTTCCACGAAATCCTGCTTTTGTATTTTCCGTTTACAGTGAGGATAGTGAAAAACCTGAGGTAAGTTTTGTTGGAATTGGAAGAAATATAGATGGAACAGGGGAAAATAAATATAAGCTAGGTATCGAGGATTTTGAGATGCACGATGTTAGTGGTCTAACATTCAAGTACGATCGATCCTTACCGTTTTTTGGTATTGGTGCAGTTATTTTTATAATTGGTGTCATTCAAGGTATGTATTGGCAACATAGAAGAATATGGATCCATAAGAGAAAAGATGGTTCATTGGTAATGGCAGCCCATACAAATAAAAATTGGTTTGGCTTAAAGAAAGATATAGAAACTGTAACCGAAAATACAAATATTAAAATGGTTGAAGATCAGCAAGAACTTGGCGAAAAAGATAATTAATCTTTCTCGCAGTGATCAAGGAGGAATTTTTTATGGATCTATTAAGTATTAGTAGTACGGCATTATATACAGCTTTCATCTTGTATTTAATTGCCACATTTTTCTTTGGTGCTACTATTAAAGATAAACAAACAGATAATAAGAAAAAAGGATTTTCAGGAAAGATTGCCATCACACTTACGATTATTGGATTCCTAGCACAGCTTGTTTACTTTATAACAAGATGGATTTCAAGTGGACATGCTCCAGTAAGTAATATGTTTGAGTTTCTAACATTTCTAGGAATGGCTTTAGTACTTGGCTTTATTATTCTATATGCATATTATAAACTCAGTTTCTTAGGCTTATTCGCTCTTCCTATTGCCATGATCATTATCGCTTATGCAAGTATGTTTCCAACTGAAATATCACCATTAGTGCCTTCGTTGCAAAGTCACTGGTTATATATACACGTGACAACGGTCGCATTAGGTCAGGGTATTCTTGGGATAAGCTTTGTAGTTGGTTTAATGTACTTGATTAAAGAGGTTGATCAAACTGTAAGAAGTAAAGAAACAACATGGTTGGAAATAGTCATGTATATTTTATTTGTATTCATTGGTTTCATTGTTATTACAACTTCATTTAATTTTATGAACTATAATGCTACTTTTGAGTATGGCCAAGGAAGTAGCGCTGCCACCACCGATTATCATTTACCTGCTATTGCGGCTCCTAACGGTGGTACATTAGTAACGGAAGATGTCATGAAACCATGGTTTGAAACACCTGCTTGGTTCCAAGGTGAAGATGCGGGACGTAAATTTAATACATTAATTTGGTCTGTTATCACAGGAACTGTCATTTATTTGATTACTAGATTGATCTTAAGAAAACGCGTTGGTGCAACTATTCAACCTTTATTAAAAAATATGAAAGCAGATTTATTAGATGAGATAGAGTATCGTTCTGTTGCAATAGGATTTCCAGTTTTTACCTTGGGCGGTTTAATATTTGCTTCGATTTGGGCTGAAATTGCTTGGGGAAGATTTTGGGGCTGGGACCCTAAAGAGGTATGGGCGTTAGTTACATGGTTATTTTTCGCAGCATATTTGCATTTGCGACTATCAAGAGGTTGGCATGGTAAAAAATCCGCTTGGCTTGCTTTGGTAGGTTTCGGAATTATTATGTTTAACCTAATTGTTGTTAACTTAGTGTTAGCTGGATTACATTCTTATGCTTAAAAGTGTACAAGACGAGGTACTTCTAACCTCGTCTGTTTCTTTATAGTGTGTTTTCAAAAAGAGGATGAAAAGGACTTTTTGAACAACCTCTTATACATTTTACTTGCTTTCGTTTATAATTAGTATAATAGAGCTTTAGGGGGATATTTATGTCACAAGAAACAAAAATTTTAATTGCTGATGATGAAGATAGAATTAGAAGATTAATTAGAATGTATTTGGAGCGGGAGGATTATATAATCGAAGAAGCTGATAATGGTAAAGATGCTCTCGAAATGGCATTAGAAAATAACTACCATGTTATTATTTTAGATATCATGATGCCAGAAATGGATGGAATAGAGGTTTGTCAAAAATTAAGAAAAGAAAAATCTACACCGGTAATCATGTTAACTGCTAAAGGGGAAGAGGCGAACCGAGTTCAAGGTTTTGAAGTAGGTGCAGATGATTATATTGTAAAACCATTTAGTCCACGTGAAGCAGTCCTACGTGTTAAAGCATTATTACGAAGAGTAAACGTATCTTCTTTTAATGAACAAGATGTCGTTTCGAAGGATTTATTAGTATTTCCTCATATTACAATTGACTACGATGCACACCGTGTAACTGCAGAAGGGCAGGAAGTTAGTTTAACACCGAAGGAATATGAATTACTATGCTTTTTAGCTAAATCTCCTGATAAAGTTTTCAATCGTGAAGTTTTGCTTAAAGAAGTTTGGCAGTATGAATTTTTTGGAGATTTGAGAACTGTGGATACTCATGTGAAGCGTTTAAGGGAAAAATTGAGTAAGGTTTCTAAAGAAGCAGCAAAAATGATTGTAACGGTATGGGGTGTCGGTTACAAGTTTGAGGTTGATGATAAATAATGTTTTGGCGTAGTGTAGTAGGCAAACTAGCAATAACCATTTTACTGTTAGTTTGCTTTGTGTTATTTATATTATCAATTTTTTTATTACAGTTTTTTGAGAACTTCCACTTGGATGAAGCTGAAACAAGTATGATGAAAACAGCAACTAAAATTTCTTATTTGGTAGATGAACAAGAAGATCATAGTGTAATTCAAGAGACTGTCGATTTAATAAAAGACCCTACTAATCGGGTTGCTATTATTTTTCCGGACGGTGATTTTTGGGTTTCGGAAAGTAATGATAATCATCTTTTTAAATTAGAGGAAGATTGGATTAAGAATGATCCTGAATTAGTGGAAGTGATGACGGAATCAAAGGAATTAAAGAAACAAATTACATTACCAAATAGTGATATGGATGCCATTATTGTCGGAAAACCTGTCTTAAATAATGGTGGTGTTTTTGTTTATCAATCTTTACAGGCAGTAGAGCAAACAAAATTAGAAACTAGAAAAATTATTTATTTAGCCGCCGGTATCGCACTTGTCTTAACTACATTTTTCGCTGTCTTTCTTTCTACGCGTATCACGTCACCGTTAATTAAGATGCGAGAAGCAGCACATGAACTAACCCGAGGTGAGTTTAATACGAAAGTACCGATTTTGACACATGATGAAATTGGTGACCTAGCCATTGAATTCAATCGTATGGGTAGACAACTTAAGTTTCATATAAATGCGCTCAGGCAAGAAAAAGAACAGTTTTCAAGTATTGTAACATCTATGGCCGATGGTGTCGTAACTTTAAATCGAAATGGAGACATGATTGTTATTAATCCTCCAGCAGAGAAATTTTTAGAGAACTGGTACTTTGAACATAATGTAAGTACAAATCTTTCTAATAAACCGCTTCCTGTTGAATTAAAAGAAGTTTTGGAAGAGGTTATTGGTGGGGAGGATAAGGTACTACGTGAAATTGTTATTCAAGGTAGAAACTATGTGATGCTTATGACACCTCTATATGATGGATCACAGGTACGTGGAGCTGTGGCAGTTATTCGTGATATGACCGAAGAAAGACGTTTGGACAAGTTACGAAAAGACTTTATTGCGAATGTATCTCATGAATTAAGAACACCTATATCTATGCTTCAAGGATATAGTGAAGCGATTGTAGATGATATCGCGGAAAGTAAAGAAGAGAAAAATGAACTCGCTAAGATTATTCAAGATGAATCGTTAAGAATGGGTAGATTAGTAAACGAATTACTTGATTTAGCACGTATGGAAGCTGGACATATCCAATTAAATAAAGAAGAAGTAGAAATTCAAGCATTCGTTGAACGAATCTTAAAGAAATTCCAAGGAATTGCAGCGGATAACCAAGTAGAGTTACTATTTGAAAATCATATTAAGAGTAATACTGCCATATTAGATCCCGACCGCGTAGAACAGATTTTCACGAATCTAATTGATAATGCGATTCGCCATACAGATGAAAATGGTTTTGTGAAGGTATCCGTAAAAAATAATGAAAATGAACTGGTTGTATCGATTGAAGACAATGGTAGTGGAATACCTGAAGAAGATTTACCATTTGTTTTCGAAAGGTTCTACAAAGCTGATAAATCAAGAACTAGAAACAAACAGAAAAAAGGAACGGGGCTTGGATTGGCAATTGCTAAGAACATTGTTAATGCGCATAATGGGTCCATAAGTGTTAAAAGTAAACTACATCAAGGTACAACATTTACATTTAATATTCCAAGGGATAAGCAATTCTTCATTTAAAAGGGTTGTTCAAAAAGTCCCGTGAAAATGACCCTTTGATGTTACAAGTCGGCAAGACTCCTTGCTCCTTGAAAAGAAATACATTATTGAACATGCACTTAAATCAATAATCTTGAAGGAAGTGACAAAAGTGGGGAAACATACTCTCGTACTAGCTACCTTTTTTATTTTAATTATCTTTGCAGGATGTTCAGAGAATAATGAAAATAATGTGACAACCAAAACTTCAAATAGTACACATTCTGAAGAAGTCGCTGATGATTTAGTACGAATTACAATTTCTAAAAATAATGGGAAAGAACACATAACCGAAGAAGAAATTCCTATTAAAGGTGGCGAAAATTTACTTGAGTTGATGCAAAATAATTTTTTCACAGAGCAAGTAAACGGTCAAGTCACTTCCATCGAAAGACAAAAAGCAAATGAGGAAGAAAATTTGCTATGGGTTATTATGGTAAATAATGAACCACTTACTGTTCAGCCAGCAGAATATAACGTACAATCTGGCGATAAAATTATTTTTGATCTACATGAAGTGAAATAAATGTTTTAGAAAACTTGGCATTCGCTAGGCTTTAGCGAATGCCTTAGTTGCACTTATGCAAATCTTTATTACCTGAAAAAAATACCAACTTGATTTCAAGCTGGTATTTTCATTGGATTATCATATAATAAAGATGTATTTATTCATTCTCCATATTTTAATGGATTACCATCAAATGTTTTTTTAGATATTTTAATAGAATCTGTTGGACAACCTTCATATGCGTCTAACACATCGTCCACATATTGATTGGGAACACATTTTGTACCTTTATTGTCATCGATTATAACGTACGAAATACCCTCATCATCATAATCAAATACTTCTGGTGCTGCCGCTCCACATGCTCCGCAAGCGATACAAGTTTCTTGATGTACTATAGTAAATATCGACATTATAATCCTCCTAAAAAGCCAAACCAACTAATTTTATTGTAAAATTAAATAACATATTATTCAATCATACTTTTTATCCCACCTTAAGCCACTGGAGAAACAAAGAAGATAGGTGGGAGATTAACTGCCCATAAAGGTGCGATAAGTGCGACTAACTATCAGCGGGGGAAGGCCCCCTGATAGAAGTCTTCTTTATGAACATATTAAGGGAAAGGAGTTTCTCAGGTTGATATTTGAGCAGATAATACTACATTGTTTTCAAAACATCAAAGCCGAACGTAGCTCTTCTAGTATATATCACTTATTAAAAGGAAAAAGATCGATTCAAACAGTACAGGATGCGCATTTATATTCATTAGGTTCATATTATGGCGTCTATAAAAGTATTTCAAAAGGGTATTATGATAAGAAAATTCATGAATTAGTGAAAGATGATTTATTAGAAATGGTAGACGAACAGGAAGCATTATATCATATTTCTCATAAAGGTTTAGAATGGAAAAACAATCAAGCCTTTCCCTTGTCTTTTAAAGGATTATTATATTTTGATAAAGCAGATATTTTTATGGGACGACTATTGTTGCTCATCCAAACCTTAACGAATAGTAAGATGAATTTCTACTCCTTTATTCCGGTCGTGAATAATCCGGAAATAGAATTATGGGTAAAACATGCATACAGACGGGTGAAAGGTTCTGAATCAGTGATATTATACAAGATATACAGTGAATTAAAACTTTGTTTATCCCAACTTTTGGAAAAGGAAGCGAATATTTTTGTTGATCGACTGACAGGTTATCAGTCTTATGGGATGAGTTTATTTCAATTGTCAAAGGAATATAACATGACGGTGGATGATATACACCTAATCCTTATTAGTATTATTCATCGTATATTAGGTGATTTGGAAGTCGATTCTACGAAATTCCCAATTCTCTCAACTATGGTTGATAAGAAATCATCTTTATCCCAAATTACGAATTCGGCTAGTGAAACATATAAATATTTTTTAAAAGGTTTAACCATCGAGCAAATTGCAAATGTAAGACATTTAAAACTAAATACAATCCAAGATCATTTAGTAGAGATTGCTTTGTATGATCATCAGTTTTCAATTGATCGATATGTAAATAAAAATGAACAAAATGAAATCCTCTCTGCATTAAAAAAAGCGAATTCTCATCGCTTAAAAGATATTAAAAAATTAGTTGATGATCATATTAACTATTTTCAAATCCGGTTAGTTTTGGCTATACAGAACAAACATAATAGACAAGGAGGAAATTAATTGGAACTAGAATTGGAACGAGAATTACAAAAACATTTCCGCTTTTCTACTTTTCGAACTGGACAAAAGGAAATTATCCAAGATGTTCTTAACGGGAATGATGTGCTAGGAATTTTACCTACTGGTTCAGGAAAATCGATATGTTATCAGCTTCCAGCCATCATGATGGACGGATTAACGATTGTTGTTTCTCCTTTAATTTCTTTAATGATGGATCAGGTAAAAGAAATGAAAGCAAATCATTTCAAAAAAGTAATTGCAATCAATAGTTTCATGAATTTTGAAGAAAGAAGAGAAATTTATAGAAATATCCATACCTATAAACTTCTTTTTATTTCACCAGAACTTCTAAGTCAAGATTTTATAATCCATTTATTACAACGTGTAAAAGTTTCTCTCTTTGTGATTGATGAAGCCCATTGCATTTCACAGTGGGGGTATGAATTTAGACCTGATTATTTAAAGTTAAATTCCATTATTGAAAAATTAGGAAACCCACCCACGTTAGCATTAAGTGGTACAGCCACACCTGAGGTTCAAGCGGATATTATGACTTCTTTGAATAAGCCGGAAATGATAAAACATATATATCCTATGGACAAGCCCAATATTGCTTTTTGTATAGAAGAAGTGGAAAATGATCAAGAAAAAAATGACATGATTATCCAACTATTAAAAAAGTATAATATACCTACGTTAATATATTTTTCAAGTAGATTAACAGCAGAAAGTTTTACAAGATTCCTTTCTGAGAAGTTACAAGGCAGGCGGGTTGGCTTTTACCATGCCGGGATGGAACCAATGGATCGAGTTATGATCCAGCAACAATTTATGAATAATCAATTAGATATCGTTTGTTGTACAAGTGCTTTTGGCATGGGAATAAATAAAGGTAATATTAGACTAATCATTCATTACCATATACCGTTGCAACTCGAATCATTTATTCAGGAAGTTGGAAGAGCCGGGCGGGATGGAAAATCAAGTGTTAGCTTATTACTTTTTTCTAAAAGTGATATGTTACTACCTAATCATTTGATAAAAAGTGAATTACCCGATGCAAAAGATTTATCCAATGTATTCGGATATTTGCGTGATCTAACTTTACAAGATATGGATTTACCAAAAGATGATGTACAAATCCAAAACCTTTTCAACCTTAACGAAACTCAATGGAGATTTTTGCGATATCAGTTAGAGAAGCATCATTTGATCCATGACAACAAAATTATGGATTATAATAAAACTTGGGAAGACATTTATCAATCTATATTCCATGTTATAAACAGCCGTGTTAAACTAAAGATAAGTAAACTTACTGAAATCATAAAATGGATTCACGAAGATAGGTGTTTAAGAGATACTTTATATCAAGGTTTTCAACCGACACATAGTGGAGCCGAGTTTCAATGTTGCAGTAACTGCGGATTTACATGGTCAGAATGGACCCCAGAACAACAGGAAATCGAAAGTAATTTGGGGTTAAACTGGGAGAATAAACTAAAAAAACTTCTGTTACTAGATATATAGCGGAAAAAGTTAACCAATTTTCATTATGAATCGCTTTAATGGTGAGGTGTAGTGTACATGAGTGTGAAAATAAAAGAAGATCAAGCATCAGAGCTTAGAAATTTACTAGATGGTATAGAAAATGAAAAAGAATCAAAAGAAGAAGACCCTCAAAAAGCGAAAATAGATGTATTAAATTTACCGCCTAGAAAGGAAATACATACGAATAAAGGTAGAACCCATTTTAAATTTGATAAGCCATTTATTAGGTTTATTACTGTCATTATATTTGCGACCATTATAGTTGCTGTGTATTATTTTATCATAGGTTAACTAGCTGGCAGATTAGTCCATCTAAGATTTGGTGAAAGGGTAGTAAATCCCCACTGATGGAAGTCTTCTTTATTGCCTGGAATCGGAAGGAGCTCTAAAATGAGAAAGAAATCTTACTTGGAAAAAGTTCAATTATAAATCAATATGCATATAATAATGTAAATAATGGATTTATTAGAAAACTTGGTATTGCTATTAGGCTGGTGAATGGCCTTAGTTGCACCTATGCAGAATGGAAAGATTGGATTTTTATACTTTCTTATCTGCCTAAAAAAGGAGGATACTGGTATGCGGGTGGAACGTTTGTCTGATGATCAATTTTCTATATTCCTACATTTCGATGATCTAGTGGAACGAGGTTTTACGACAAAAGATTTATGGAAAGATGCATCAAGTGTCCGAAGTTTATTCAGTGATGTAATGTACGAGGCTAGTTCAGAGATTGGATTTGAATTAGAAGGAATGCTGCTTGTACAAGTTCATTTAATGCAAGCTCAAGGTATGCATGTTATCGTAACACAGGAAATAGAAGAGATGGATTGGGATGATGATTATATTGAAATGAAGGTTACTTTAGATGAAAGTAATGAAATTATATTTTCCTTTTCCGAATTTGAAGATATAATACGATCAGCTTCTTATTTATCCTTTAAATCTATTACTGGTGGCCAGGTTTATTATATGAACGATCGTTATTATATGCTCTTTACGGAAGATGATGTATCATTGGAGACAAGGGAAGATATCATTGCAATATTATCTGAGTATGCAGCTCCAAGTATTGTAACTTCCTATAGATTAAATGAATACGGTAAAAAAATATATAAAAATAATGCTGTTCAACAAATTTTAGATGTATTTTATTAATAATAGTTTGAAAGCGTGTAGTTAGAGGAGTGCGTAGTATGAAAATTGCTGTTCTTTACGGCGGGATTTCTGGGGAAAGGGAAGTTTCTCTCTCATCCGGGAAAGGGATTATCAATGCATTAAAAGCAAAAGGTCATGAAGTAATTGGAATTGATTTTGACCCGGAACATCTGGAGGAAATCATTCAATTAAAAGTTGACTTAGTCTTTATAGGTTTACATGGGAAACTTGGAGAAGACGGTAGAATTCAAAGTTTATTAGAAATGTTAAAAATTCCATACGTTGGTTCAGGAGTCTTAGCTTCGGCTCTAGCGATGGATAAAGCAAAAGCTAAACAGATTTTCGATATGAACCAAATTCCAGTTGCAAAAAGTGAAACATATACGTTATTAGATAAACAAGGTACGGATAGTATAGTTACTAATATCAAGGAGACCTTTCAGATACCATTTGTAATAAAACCAAATCAAGAAGGTTCAACCTTAGGATTATCCATCATCAATGATGAAAAGGAAATTTATGATGCTGTTAATAAGGCATTTAATAGTGATAATACCATTTTAGTAGAAGATTTCATTAAAGGAAAAGAATTAACAGTTCCCGTGATGGGTTCCCCAGGTAATGAAAAAGCACTTCCTATTATTGAAATTATTCCTAAAAATTCTTATTATGATTATGAATCGAAGTATGCACATGGTGGCAGTGAACATATTGTACCTGCAAAAATAGATGAACAATTAACGAAGCAAATTCAAGCATTTGCTGTCAGGGCTCATCAAGCACTAGGTTGTGAAACATATTCAAGAGTTGACTTTATTTTATCCGAAAAGAATGTACCAGTTATTTTAGAGGTAAATACATTACCTGGAATGACTCCAACAAGTCTTTTCCCTGATTCGGCAAAAGCGGTCGGTATATCGTATGAAGATATGGTTGAGCAATTTGTTAAGTTATCCATATAATTTTACTTTAATTGTATGTTCAAAAAGGAGGATGAAAAGGACTTCTACGTTGCCCATAGACGTGGGCGTCCCTTAGTAGAAGTCCCGCCATCGCTAACGAACTTCTTTAAAGGAAGGCAGACTAAAAGCACGCTTCCTCCTTTTAGTGGCATGTTATTTTTACCGGACTTTTTGAACAACTTCTTTAATTGCATATTTATGGTGAACGTGTATACTAGTCATTAAATAGAATGTTTGCAAATTACTATGGTGCATAATGTAGGAGGTAAATGCATGGTAGCCGAACAACCAGCAGACTCTAATTCAAATCAAGAAAACATGGATGTTTTATCGTCTACACGTACGGTGATCAAAACTGCATTAGAAAAATTAGGTTACCCGGAGGAAGTTTATTCGCTACTCAAAGAGCCATTAAGGATGATGACTGTTCGAATACCAGTTAGGATGGATGATGGAAATGTCAAAGTTTTTACTGGTTATCGGGCTCAACATAATGATGCTGTAGGACCAACAAAAGGTGGAATAAGGTTTCATCCAAAAGTAACGGAAAATGAAATTAAGGCACTTGCTATATGGATGAGTTTAAAAGCTGGAATTGTTGATCTTCCATATGGTGGGGCTAAAGGTGGAATTGTTTGTGATCCAAGAGAAATGTCTTTCCGCGAATTAGAAGGACTTAGTCGTGGATATGTACGAGCGGTTAGTCAAATTGTCGGACCTACGAAGGATATTCCTGCTCCGGATGTATTTACGAACTCACAAATTATGGCGTGGATGATGGATGAATATAGTCGTATTGATGAGTTTAATAGCCCTGGATTCATAACTGGAAAACCTATTGTTTTGGGTGGATCTCACGGAAGAGAGACGGCAACTGCAAAAGGAGTCACAATCGTTCTTAAGGAAGCAGCTAATAAAAAAGGGTTAAATGTTAAAGACGCTAGAGTAATTGTTCAGGGTTTTGGTAATGCAGGTAGTTATCTTTCTAAGTTTCTACATGACTCCGGGGCAAAAGTTGTTGGTATATCAGATGCCTATGGGGCGCTTTATGATCCAAAAGGTCTAGATATCGATTATTTGCTTGATAGACGAGATAGTTTTGGTACAGTTACAAAGTTATTTAATAATACGATTACAAACAAAGAATTATTAGAGCAAGAATGTGATATTCTAGTACCTGCAGCAGTTGAAAATCAAATTACAAAAGAAAATGCTAATAATATTAAAGCAAGTATTGTTGTAGAAGCAGCAAATGGACCAACAACAATGGAAGCGACAAAGATTTTAACGGACAGAGGAATTTTACTCGTGCCTGATGTGCTAGCATCGGCCGGCGGTGTCACCGTATCTTATTTTGAATGGGTTCAAAATAACCAAGGCTATTATTGGTCCGAACAAGAAATTGATCAAAAACTTAATGAAATTATGATAAAATCATTCAATACGATTTATAATACAGCTAAAACAAGAAGAGTAGATATGCGTTTATCAGCGTATATGGTCGGTGTTAGAAAAATGGCTGAAGCATCTAGATTTAGAGGCTGGGTATAATCCAAGAATAAAGACGAAAAAACTCTTATCATATATAATAGGGTAAGAGTTTTTTAATTTTTACAAAGGAAGTGAAGTAATTGCATCACGAGGAGGTCATTATAGTAGGTGGAGGACCCTGTGGTATGTCATGTGCGATTGAATTACAAAATGCGGGTATGAATCCACTTATTATCGAAAAAGAAAATATTGTAAATACAATTTATCAATTTCCAACTCACCAAACTTTCTTTAGTTCAAGTGAAAAGTTAGAAATTGGTGGCGTCCCATTTATTACAGAGAATAAAAAACCAGTTAGAAATCAAGCTCTAGCATACTATAGAGAAGTTGCGCTAAGAAAAAACTTGAGAATTCATTCATTTGAAAATGTCCAGAAAATCACACGAAATGGAAATCATTCGTTTGTAGTTGAAACGGAGACAATGGATGGAGAAGAAAGAATTTATAAAGCCAATCATGTAGTGGTTGCTACTGGGTATTATGATCAACCTAATTATATGCATGTTCCTGGGGAGAATCTCCCTAAAGTAATGCATTATTTTAAAGAAGCACATCCTTATTTTGATAAAGATATAGTTGTAATTGGTGGCAAAAACTCTGCCGTTGATGCCACGTTAGAGTTACATAAAGCTGGTGCAAGGGTAACGGTGATCTATCGAGGAAGTGAATATTCAACAAGTGTAAAACCATGGATTTTACCTGAATTTGACTCATTGGTACGTAATGGACATGTTAAGATGGTATTTAACTCTCAAGTAACGGAAATAACAAATGATGCAGTTTCCTATTCTGTGAATGGTCAAGAGCATACCATTAAAAATGATTTTGTTTTCGCTATGACAGGTTACCAACCTAATGTTTCTTTTCTAGAAAATATAGGAGTGCATGTAGACAAGAATACTGGAAAACCAGATTATAATGAAATAACCTATGAAACAAATGTGCCAGGGGTATATATTGCGGGAGTTGTAGCAAGTGGTTTTAACAACAATGAAATATTTATTGAAAATGGACGCTTTCATGGACAAGGTATTGCTGAATCCATCATTAATAAAAAATAGCAGGAATTTTTTCCTGCTATTTTTTATTGGTGCTGGGATCACAAATGATTACTTCGAACGATTTTTATATTTAGTATTTCCTTAAAAGAAGCCTCATGGTAGGATAATAGTAGTGAATCGAAAAGAGGTTTAGATAAATGGTTGGGTTATTATCGGCTGGTCTAGCTCCAGCCTTTGCGATAATGTCATTTATATATTTAAAAGATCGGTTTACTGAACCAATTTCACTAATTATTAAAATGTTTATTTCTGGGGCATTATTAGTTTTTCCGATTATGTTTATTCAATATGCATTAAATGCGGAAAATTTGACAAATAGTCACTTTATACAGTCTTTTTTCTTTGTTGCATTATTAGAGGAATTTTCCAAATGGTTCTTATTTATATATATGATTTATCATCATGAAGAATTCGACGACCATTATGATGGGATTGTATATGCAGTGGCTATCAGTTTGGGTTTTGCTTCATTAGAGAATATTCTTTATTTGCTAACGAATGGGATAGAATATGCCTTTTTGAGAGCCTTCTTCCCTGTGTCATCACATGCTCTTTTTGGCGTGATAATGGGTTACTATTTTGGTAAGGCAAAAGTAATAGATTGTCATACTAATTGGAACCGTATTTTTGCATTTCTATTTCCTTTTTTACTGCACGGTGTATACAATTACATCTTAATTGGTATATCAAGCCATTGGACTTATTATCTTATTCCGTTTATGATTATTCTTTGGTTAATTGCTTTACACCGCATCAAAGTAGCAAATCAAGTAACATTTCTATAAAAAACAACAAAAGGAGCCTGATGTTTTTATACATCAGGTTCTTTTTGTTGTTTAGGAAGTCATCATAATTAGAGAATTTACTATTGGTGTATAAAATAGAGGGTTTATCAAAAAATAGTTGTACAAAACTTCGTATCAGGAGGCAAAGCAATGATTTATAAGCGAACAAGTCTATTATTTATAGTTATATGCACCTTGTTTGTAGTAGTTGAAGCATCGAATGAATCAAAAACAGTACACGCGTTTAGTTCACAGGTTATACAACAAGGGGCTGTCGGTGATGATGTTATTGAATTACAAGCAAGATTACAATATATAGGGTTTTACAATGGCAAAATTGATGGGGTCTTTGGTTGGAGAACATACTGGGCATTAAGAAATTTCCAATATGAATTTGGTATGAAAATAGATGGCCTAGCCGGACAAACAACAAAAAATAAACTGGCGCAGGTTACGGAATATGATAAGGCATATGTCAAACAACAAATAGAGAGCGGAAATAAATTTACTCATTATGGTGGTACAGGCAAAAATAAACAATCAAGTCCACCAAAATCCAATAATCAGGGTGGGGCAAAGCAACAAGCACCGAGTAATAATCAACAAGGACAAACTACAGGTGGGGGGGCAAATGTGACTGCTGTAAATGTGCCCCAAGGATTTTCACAAAATGATATTCAATTAATGGCGAATGCGGTGTATGGAGAAGCGAGGGGAGAACCGTATGAAGGACAAGTGGCGGTGGCTTCCGTTATTTTAAATCGCTTGGATAGTCCAACTTTCCCTAATACAATAGCTGGCGTTATTTTTGAACCAAGAGCATTTACTGCAGTCGCAGATGGTCAAATATGGCTTACACCTAATGAAACAGCAAGGAAGGCAGTTTTGGATGCTATTAATGGATGGGATCCAACTGGTAATGCTATTTATTATTTTAATCCTGACACAGCTACATCAGCTTGGATTTGGTCTAGACCGCAAATTAAACAAATTGGAAAACATATATTCTGTAAATAGGATGGTGAATATTAATGAAAAGATGGATATTGATAGCCTTATTGGCCGTAGTTGTTTTAGGTACAGCTTTTTGGGGTTATCAGGAACACCAAGAGAAGAATGCTATTCTGATCCAAGCGGAAAATAACTATCAGAGGGCCTTCCATAATCTCGCTTACCATATTGATTTATTACATGATCAGATTGGTACAGCACTTGCGATGAATTCAGATAAGCGATTATCCCCACAAATGGTAGACATTTGGAGAATAACATCTGAAGCTTCCTCGGATGTGGGTCAACTCCCTTTAGCGCTATTACCTTTTAATAAAACAGAGGAATTCCTATCACAAGTAGGTGACTTTACTTATCAAACAGCAGTAAGAAACTTAGATGATTCTCCCTTAACAGATGAGGAAACAGAAAAGTTAAAACAGTTATATAACCAATCTGCAGAAATAGAACAGGAATTAAGAAAAGTTCAGCACATAGCATTAGAGGAAAACTTACGTTGGATGGACGTCCAAGTAGCGTTAGCAACCGAGGGAGACAAAGGGGATAATACCGTAATAGACGGCTTAAAAACGGTAGAAAAAAAAGTTGAAGGATTTTCAGAGGCAAATGCGGAGCCGTCTATTATGGGAACTTCAACAAAGGATCATGAGTATAAATATTTAGAAGGAAGTAAGAAAATAAGCGAGAATGAAGCGTTAAAAATTAGTAAGGATATTCTAAAAGTTAAAGATCCATCGAAAATTAACCTATCTGAAACTGGAAAAGGAGCAGATGTACCGGTATATACGGCTACTTATGTTAACGGAGACCAACGTGGTTTTGTAGACATTACTAAACAAGGCGGTAATCCAATCACCTTATTAAAAAATAGACCAGTTGATAAAAAGAAAATAAGTTTAAATGAGGGTATGGAAAATGCTACAAAGTATATGAAGCAATTAGGCTTTGAAGATATGGTTTTATTTCAAAGTAGTCAATATGATAATATAGGATCATTTACTTACTTATATAGTCAGGACGGTGTAAGAGTTTATTCTGATACTATTGAAGTTAAAGTAGCATTAGATAATGGTGAAATATTAGGATTAACTTCACAAAATTATATGAAAAACCATAGAGAGAGAAAAATACCTAAGCCGAAAATATCAAATACAGAAGCAAAAGAAATGGTGAATCCAAATGTAAATATACAAGAGGAATTTTTGGCTATTATCGACAATGATTTGGGAGAAGAAGTTTTAGCTTATGAATTTTTAGGTGTAAACGGTGATGATACGTATCGAATATTTATCAATGCTTTAGATGGAAAAGAAGAAAAAGTTGAAAAACTTGGTGGAAGTGAAATGAATTATGCTATAAATTGAAATCCACTCAGTGGGCTTACAGTCAGTTAAGACGTGATTAACTAAGGGATAGGTTTAAAACCTTTCCCTTTTTAATATCTACATAAAGATAGGCTCTTACATACTCCCTGAAGTAAAAGAAGCCAAAATACCAGCTTTAGTTGTACCATTTCCAGATAAAAAAGAAATGCAATAATATCTTTTAATAAATAGACCATTTTTTTCAATGTATGTTATTATTCTAGTTAGGAATGTTAATCATAAACTGCAAGTTCAACTTGCAATCAGTGGAAGGTGGAAGTCAATTCAACTACCACTGAATAAGTTTCAAATATTTACCAGGATGGAATGAGAGGAATGAATAAAAAATAACATGATTGAAAAAAGAATTGCTGTCGCAATAGATGGCCCCGCAGCTGCTGGGAAAAGTACAGTGGCAAAAATAGTTGCTGAAAAGCTATCCTATATCTATATTGATACTGGTGCCATGTATCGTGCATTAACTTTAAAAGCTTTAAAACAACAATTAGATTTAAAAAATGAATCAAAAATAGAAGAACTTTTATTACATACGATTATTGAATTAAACCAAAAAGAAAATAGACAAATCGTTCTACTTGATGGGGAGGATGTAACAGAAGAAATTCGCAACCAAGAAGTAACAAATTATGTTTCTTATATTGCTAAAATCCCCACGGTTCGCGAGCAAATGGTTCTTAGACAACAGAAACTTGCTGAAAATCGTGGTGTAGTGATGGATGGAAGAGATATAGGTACTCACGTCTTACCAGATGCAGAAGTAAAAATATTTTTAATTGCAAGCGTAGAAGAAAGAGCAATGCGCAGGTATGAAGAAAATAAACGTCGTGGAATTTTTACTGATTTGGAAGAACTTAAAGAAGATATTAAAAAACGCGATGAAATGGATATGAATCGTGAAGTATCTCCTTTAATTAAGGCAGATGATGCAGTGGAAGTTGATACGACTTCTTTAACAATCGATGAAGTTGTACAAGAAATATTAAATGTAGTTTCTAGCTATTTGAAAGAAGTTTAGTTTAGTAAAGGGAGAGAATATATGCTTTATACAATTGCTAAAAAAATAGTGGCAATGATCTTATTTCCTTTATACCGTATTAAAATTATTGGTAAAGAAAATATTCCATCAACAGGCCCCGTAATTATTTGCTCAAACCATATATCGAATTTAGATCCCCCAGTTGTCGGAATCACGTCTCCAAGAAAAATTCATTTTATGGCAAAAGGAGAATTATTTGAGAATTTCTTGTTTGGGAAATTGTTAACTGGTATTAATGCATTTCCTGTAAAACGTGGTTTAGCTGATAGAAATGCGTTAAGAAAAGGTCTAGAATTATTAAAAGATGGCAATTCAGTTGGATTATTTCCTGAGGGTACACGTAGTAAGACTGGAGAAATTGGCAAACCATTAGCCGGTGTAGGTTTCTTTGCTTTAAGATCTGACGCACAAGTTATACCATGTGCAATTATCGGCCCTTATAAGAAGTTTCAAAAATTAACAGTAATATACGGAGAACCTATGGATATGGAATATTATCGAACAAATAAAAAATCTGCAAAAGAAGTAGCAGAAGCGATTATGGATGAAATAAGAAAGTTAAAAGAAAATCATGAAAATCAAGTATCTTCACTTGACAAATAATTACAATTATTAGAAGTTATATAGAAAGAAAAGGTTTTAATTAGATTTATTAATAGGTGGGAGAGTATAAAAATCTTTTCCCGCCTGCATTAATGCAACTTAGGCAATTGCCAAGTTTTCTAATTGCAATAGGAGGTTATGGATATGGGTGAAGAAAATAAAGAATTACTAGAATTGCATGTAGATGACACCATTACAGGTAAGGTAGTTAGATTAGAAGAGAAACAAGTTCTTGTAGATATTGGTTACAAGACTGAAGGCATCCTTCCAATAAGTGAGTTATCTAATCTTCATGTAGAGTCAACTAATGATGTTGTTAAAGAAGGAGATGAGCTAACACTTAAAGTTAAAAAAGTGGAAGATGATGAGGTAATCCTATCTAAAAGAGCTGTAGACTCAGAGCTTGCTTGGAATGATTTAGTTGAGAAATACGAAAAAGGTGAAGTATTCGAAACAGAAGTAAAAGAGGTTGTAAAAGGCGGCCTAGTAGCAGATGTAGGAGTTCGTGGATTTATTCCCGCTTCACTTGTAGAAACTTTCTATGTTGACGATTTCACGGATTATAAAGGTAAAAAATTAACAGTAAAAATTGTAGATTTAGATAAAGAAAAGAGTCGTATTATTTTATCTCACCGAGCTGTTGTGGAAGCTGAAGAAAATGAGAAAAAGGTTGTATTACTTCAATCCCTTGAACCTGGACAAGTAGTAGAAGGAACGGTTCAAAGAATCACTAACTTTGGTGTTTTTGTTGATCTTGGCGGTATTGATGGATTAGTACACATTTCTCAGCTTGCTCATGAGCATGTTGAAAAAGCTTCTGACATTGTTTCGGAAGGAGATAAAATTAAAGTTGAAATTTTATCTATTGACCGTGATAACGAACGTATTTCACTTTCCCATAAAAATACATTACCTGGACCATGGACGAATATTGAAGAACGTATTTCAAGTGGAGACACTTTAGAAGGAACAGTAAAAAGGCTTGTAAACTTCGGAGCTTTTGTAGAAGTTTTACCAGGTGTAGAAGGTCTGGTTCATATTTCTCAAATTGCTAATCGTCACATTGGTACTCCCCAAGAGGTTCTAGAAGTTGGCCAAAAAGTTAACGTAAAAGTTCTTGACATTAATGAAAGTGAAAAACGTATTTCATTAAGTATTAAAGAACTTGAACAGGAGCAAGCAGAACAAGAGTACAAACAATATGAAAAAGAAGAAGAAGAATTCGGTATTCATCTCGGTGATTTAATTGGCGATAAACTGAATAAGTATAAGAAGTAAATGAAAAAGGCTTTTTCCACTAGGAAAAAGCCTTTTTCATTATTTTTATTTAGGGGGGACAGAAAAACAATTTTTGAAATTGTATAAATTTAACGTAATCCAGTAATAATGCGTAATAATAGGAGGTGAAAGGTAAAAAGTGGAAGAAGGTATTTTATTTTTTTGGGCTAGTTGGTTACTTTGGATCATTGTTACATTTCTTATGAAAAAATCATCCAGACGTACCATTTTAGCTTATTGGATTTTATTGACGATTATAAGTTCTTCTTTATATTTCTATATTGGTCCTTTTATGTTTTCGTTAGCTATTTTTACACTTTTTATTGGAAGTATTATATTAATGTCCAAACAAACAAAAACATTCTACCATTTACTTTCAGCATTTACAATAACCATCTGTTATTCCGCATTACTGCTTTGGGAAAAGATTTCACCAATTTGGGTTATTTTACCTAGAGAAATTCTAATTTCTATTATCATTAGTTGTTTTGTATATGTACTTTGTCATAACTTTGTAGGTCGGATAAGTATTTGCCTATTCGGAATGCTTACTGGAGAAATGATTTATAGTTTTATTTTATCCAGTTACGGGTTTCAGGAAGTAGTAGGAGAAAAGGCATTTTTAGATACTTTAATATGTACCCTTTTAATATTGTCTGTTTTAGACATACTACATAAAGGGAAAGTTAAAGTTACAACACTCATTACAAAATTATTAACAAAGTTAGAGGTGGCAAAATGAGCGAATTTACTTATCCTATACTATTTGGGATTTTAATAGGTACTTTACTAAGAATAATAATGCTAAGGACAGATTATAGACAATATCCAACCTATCTTCATGGTAAAACGATTCATATATCTTTAGGATTTATCGCAGCGGCATTGGGATCATTAATTATACCAGCTCTTCTATCAAAAGACTATACTGCGGTTACCATTTTAACTGTTGCGGCAACACAATTTAGAGAAGTACGTAACATGGAAAGAAATACATTAAATGAGGTAGACGAATTTGAATTAGTATCAAGAGGAAAGACGTATATTGAAGGAATTGCTATATCTTTTGAAAGTAGAAATTATCTTGTTATGATTACCTCATTTATAGCGACTTTTGTATATATATTGACAAATCTAATCATTGCTATAATAGCCGCTATCATATGCTACATTCTAGCCAAAATTTTAATGAGTGGAAGTGTCTTAAAAGAAGTTGTAGATATTGAATATAAGGATCTGCATTTTGATGGGGCCGGCTTATATGTAGATAATATTTATGTTATGAATATTGGTTTACCGGAAAGACAAGAAGAAATAATGAAATATGGCATGGGATTTGTGTTAACCCCTAAAAACATGAACACCATTACTACGATATCCAATTTAGGACAAAGACAAGCTATTTTACATGATGTGTCCATTGCTTTAGGTGTATTTCGTGATTCAGGAACGCCAGCACTTACACCAATCATTAAACGGGATTTAGATGATGGTAGATTGGGTGTCTTTCTACTACCTCAAGTTAGAGATGTTGATAAGGCCATCGAAATTATCGGAAAGGTCCCTGTTTTAGAAAATGCTATAAGAATGCCTTCTAATTCAAAAGCTCATAATAAGGAGGTTCCTGCAAATGATGATTGAAAAAGCAATATTAGCTATCATTACATTAGATCCATCTAAGGTATCTGGTGGGGCACCCATTTTTATATGTAAAACGAAAGATGAGTTAGAAAATGTTGCGGCCAATATTGAAGCAATTACAGATGGTATCGTTCACGGATTAAGTGATGAATTATATATTGTTGTTAAACATTAATTAACGATATTACCATATTATAATTGTTAATAAATTCTATTTTTGCTAGAATATATTAAGGCTTCGCAACAAGCGAGAGCCTTTTGTTTTAAGAATGTAAAAGAGAAAGGAACTCTTTTTATGAGGAAATCTGTAGTAGCAATAGTAGGAAGACCAAACGTTGGGAAATCAACTATTTTTAATAGACTGGTTGGAGAAAGAATTTCTATCGTAGAGGATACGCCCGGAGTTACAAGGGATCGAATATACTCTGAAGCAGAATGGCTAAACCAAAAATTCAATTTAATTGATACTGGTGGTATCGAAATTGGAGATGAACCATTACTGATACAGATGCGACAGCAGGCTGAAATAGCAATCGATGAAGCGGATGTTATTATTTTTATAGTGAATGGAAAAGAGGGGATAACTGCTGCTGATGAAGAAGTAGCAAAAATGCTGTTTAAATCTAATAAACCTATTGTGTTAGGTGTTAATAAAATGGATAATCCGGAAATGCGAGCAACGGTGTATGAATATTATTCACTTGGTTTTGGAGAACCATATCCGATTTCAGGTGCTCACGGGTTAGGTTTAGGAGATTTATTAGATGAAGTTGTTAGTCATTTTCCTAAAACGGAAGAGGATGAAAAAGAAGAAGATACGATTTACTTCAGTTTAATTGGAAGGCCAAATGTTGGTAAATCTTCTCTTGTTAATGCCATTTTAAATGAAAATCGAGTGATCGTTAGTGATATAGAAGGTACGACCAGGGATGCAATAGATACACATCTACAAAGAGATGGTCAAAACTATGTTATAACGGATACAGCTGGGATGAGAAAACGTGGTAAAGTATATGAATCCACTGAAAAATATAGCGTATTAAGAGCTTTGAAAGCGATAGATCGCTCAGATGTCGTTTTAGTATTAATTGACGCGGAGACAGGAATAAGGGAGCAAGATAAAAAGATTGCTGGTTATGCCCATGAAGCTGGCAGAGCAATTGTAATTGTCGTAAACAAATGGGATACGATTGAATCTAATGAAAAGGCAATGAAAGAATTTGAAATAAAAATAAGGGCACATTTTCAATTCTTGGATTATGCCCCAATCGTCTTTTTATCTGCAAAAACAAAAAAACGATTGCACACGTTAATGCCAATGATTCAATTAGTAAGTGAAAACCATTCCAAACGTATTCCAACAAACGTATTAAATGATGTTATTATGGATGCATTAGCTATGAATCCTACTCCGACAGTTAAAGGAAGAAGGTTAAAAGTTTTATATGCTACTCAAGTAGCTGTTAAACCGCCAAGTTTTGTTATATTTGTAAACGATCCTGAATTAATGCACTTTTCATATAAAAGATTTTTGGAAAATAAAATTAGGGATGCATTTGGATTTGAAGGCACTCCTATAAAGATTTTTGCGCGTAGACGTGGTTAGGGGGAAGACAATTGGATAAAATTGCAGTTCTAGGTGCTGGAAGTTGGGGTACAGCTTTAAGCATTGTACTATCAGATAATAATTATCATGTAAATTTATGGACTTATAAAAAAGAACAAATGGAAGAAATTAATAAGCATCATAAAAATGAACGTTATCTTCATGTACCCCTTCCAGAAAATATTGTTGCGTTTTCAAGTATAGAAAAGGCTGTCGAGGATGTAAAGGCAATAGTAATGGTTGTTCCAACAAAAGCGATAAGAGAAGTTTCGAAAGAGCTTAATAAAATTCTCAATCGACCAGTGCCAATTATTCATGCTTCTAAAGGGATTGAACCAGGTAGTCTAAAAAGAGTATCACAGATGATTGATGAAGAGTTAGAACATTATAACTACGACGATATCGTGGTATTATCCGGTCCGAGCCATGCGGAAGACGTGGCTTTAAGACATCCTACAACTGTAACCGTAGCATCCTTGAACGAAGAATATGCAAAAATTGCGCAAGATATTTTTACCAATGATGCTTTCAGAGTTTACACAAGTACAGATGTTTTAGGTGTTGAACTAGGGGGATCATTGAAAAATATTATTGCATTAGGTGCAGGAATTTCAGATGGGTTAGGTTATGGTGACAATGCTAAAGCTGCCTTAATTACAAGAGGTTTAGCTGAAATAGCAAGACTGGGAACAAAACTAGGTGCAAATCCATTAAGTTTTCTAGGACTTTCTGGTGTAGGAGATTTAATTGTAACGTGTACAAGCGTACATAGTAGGAATTGGCGTGCAGGTAATTTATTAGGGAAGGGACAACCTTTAAATGACGTCCTCGAGCAAATGGGTATGGTTGTAGAAGGTGTTAGAACAGTAAAGGCTGCGTATCGATTTGCTAAGGAAGAGAATGTTGAAATGCCGATTACAACAGGAATATATGATGTTCTCTATAATCATAAAGAACCTAAAGAAATAGTGGAGCAATTAATGACTCGTTCTAAACGAGAAGAAATGGATGATATTGCTCATTTATTATACGAACGTTATTCAAAATAACACGTAATGAAACTCCTTGCATATACTATTTTGAACTAAAAATGCAAGGAGGAAGGAATTGTGAATAATTTCCAAAAAGGAATGTTTGACAAAATACAGCAAAACTCAAATATAAATCCACAAGATATTTTAAAGGTAGCAGACTCTGTAAAAAATGCAAATTTTCAAGACGAGAAAACGGTACGTAATCTGGTACGTCATCTAGCGAAAATGGCTAATAAACCATTATCAAAGGAGAAAGAAGACCATATTGTTCAAGCTATCACTAACAATAAAATACCCAAAGACGCACAATCTTTAAATAATTTATTTAAAAAGTAACAATACTGGGCAAGTGAGGATACATTAATTCGTTTACATGCATAAAATAAACCGCACAAGCATTCAAAGATAGAGCTTGCATGGAATTTATTTAGTCAACACCGAGGTGAAGAAAGCCCCCTTCATCTCGGTTTTTATTGTTTTTTTTTCATAAAGAATGAACATTCTATAGGAGAAAGTGGAAGTAAATGCCCACTGAATAAGTTTCGCTTCGTTAAAATTGCTTTTTTAATACTTAGAACTTGAACACGTATGGTATAATACGATTTGCATATAAATTTTTGGGAGTGAAAAAATTGTCGATTTCGATGCTTAAAATGTATATATCCTTTGTTGGGATGCTTTTATTATTTTTGGCTATGGGACTTATTTTTCTTAGCCGATACAAATTAAAAGGTTGGATAGCTAGAATCGTATCATTATTTGCTTATATCAGTTTAATTTTAGGCGCCTTTATTATCATTTATATTGTTTTAAGTGGTCCGACCGCATAGTCGTGGAGAAGGAGGAGGTATAATTGAAATACACCTTTAAACTAATGTTTGTTTTGTTAATTTCTATTTCTATTTTAAGTGGCTGTCTCTATCCGGAAAGTGAAAAGTCTAAAAATCAGGAAGCCTATGAGGATCAATTGGAACGTATCCAACAAGCAGTAGATGATTACCGTGAAGCAACGGATGGTTTAGTACCAATACGAACAAAAGAAAGCGATACCCCGATTTTCCAAAAATACTTGATTGATTTTAATCTATTAAAAGAAAGAGGTTTTATTTCAGAAATTCCTGGTAATGCATTTGAAAATGGCGGGAAATATCAATATGCCCTGATTACACCGGATGATCAACCAAGGGTGAAATTAATTGATCTAACAATGACAGAAACAATCCGTTCCATCAATATCCGAATCAATACATATCGTGATGAACATCTTTATCCTCCATTTGGGGAAGTAATAGCTGGTGATGTTTATTCTATAGATTATAAAAAAATTGGCCTAGAATCCACACCAACTGTGGAAAGTCCATATTCAAAGGAACAACTACCAATTGTAATGGATGTAAATGGAAAGTTATATGTGGATTATCGTATAGATTTAAATCATGCATTACAAAAGTACGAGCATAATTATAAAGAAGGGGACGATATCCGTTATATATTAGCGGAAAATACACCATTTCTCCCAGCGTATTCATTACCGTATACTATTAAAAATGATGAACCCGTATTTTTAATTAATTAATATTTAACATATTTTTTCCCTTGTAACATATATTGTTGCAAGGGTTTATTTGTTTTTAATATATTATTTTTTCTCCTTTATTAATAAGTTAAGTCATATTTTGATAGGACAACATCATAGACTTTTAATGTCATTATTCGTAGTTTATCTGAAATTCAAGGATACAAGATCGGGAGGGGATCTTTTGGAAAAGATTGATATTTTTAAAGATATTTCAAAACGGACAAATGGGGATATTTATTTAGGTATAGTTGGGGCAGTTCGAACTGGTAAATCAACTTTTATAAAGCGATTTATGGAATTAGTTGTTTTACCGAATATTGAGGATGAAGGAGAGAGAGAAAGAGCACACGACGAATTACCACAAAGTGCTGCAGGGAAAACTATTATGACGACAGAGCCAAAATTCATTCCAAATCAGGCGGTTTCAGTCAATGTGGATGAAGGATTGGACGTAAATATTCGTTTGGTAGACTGTGTTGGATATGCGGTGGAAAGTGCCAAAGGATTTGAGGATGAAGATGGTCCTAGAATGATCAACACACCATGGTATGAAGAGCCAATTCCTTTTCATGATGCTGCAGAAATTGGAACACGTAAAGTAATTCAAGAACATTCTACGATTGGTGTAGTTGTAACGACAGATGGAACGATTGGTGAAATTCCACGTGCTGATTATATAGATGCCGAAGCTAGAATCGTAGAAGAATTGAAAGAAGTGGGTAAACCATTTATTTTAGTTATTAACTCTGCAAGACCATCTAGCCAAGAAACGGAACTTCTTCGTAATCAACTAACAGAGGAATATGATATCCCTGTTTTAGCTATAAACGTGGAATCCATGTCCGAACATGATGTAAATAGTATATTGCGTGAAGCATTGTTTGAGTTTCCTGTATTAGAGGTAAACGTAAACTTACCTAGTTGGGTAATGGTTCTTAAAGAAAATCATTGGCTAAGAGAAAATTATCAAGAAGCAATTCAAAATACAGTAAAAGATATTAAGAGATTAAGAGATGTGGATTTCATCGTTGGAAACTTTGATGAGTATGATTATATTGAAAAAGCTAGTTTAGCTGGTATGGAAATGGGAGAAGGGGTAGCTGAAATTGATCTTCATGCTCCAGATCACTTATATGATGAAGTGCTGAAAGAAATTGTAGGGGAAGAGATTAGAGGAAAAGATCATTTATTAGAATTAATGCAGGATTTTGCACATGCGAAAAGGGAATATGATCAAGTAGCAGGTGCTTTACAAATGGTAAAACAAACAGGCTATGGAATTGCTGCACCAAGTTTGGAAGATATGATATTAGATGAACCTGAAATCATAAGGCAAGGGTCAAGATTTGGTGTTAGATTAAAGGCAGTAGCACCATCTATCCATATGATTAAAGTGGAAGTGGAATCAGAATTTGCCCCAATTATTGGAACAGAGAAACAGAGCGAGGAACTGGTTAGGTATTTAATGCAAGACTTTGAAGAAGATCCATTATCGATCTGGGAGTCTGATATTTTTGGAAGATCACTAAGTTCCATAGTAAGGGAAGGAATACAAGGAAAGATCTCATTAATGCCAGAAAATGCAAGGTATAAATTAAAAGATACATTGGAAAGAATTATTAACGAAGGAACAGGTAGTTTAATAGCGATTATTTTATAGCAGCTTTATTAAAAGCTGCTTTTTACTTTTTAAAAATTTTTCAAAAATTTAAAAGGAATTCCTATATAGATGTCGTATTTGTATCATTAGTAAGATTTGCTTATAATAATACTTGAGATGATCAATAGGTTTAAATTCAAAATGGTTAGTTCTTTCATTGAAAAAAGGATTCCTGATAAAAAATATTTAAGGAAATAGGCACTAATTGTTGAATTTTATGGTAATCTCAGTTATTATAAGCCTTGTCATCAATTCTCTTTGATGATCAGACGTATAAAAATGGACAAAATAGTGAACAAATGATTTTAAATAGTTATTTTGTTCTGATTTTATTTGTAAGTTTTTGGGAGGAGGTGAATGTCATGAATAAAACAGACTTAATTAATGCAGTTGCTGAAAAAAGCGAGCTTTCTAAAAAAGATGCAACTAAAGCTGTAGATGCGGTTTTTGAAGCGGTCATGGATTCACTTAAAAATGGTGAAAAAGTTCAATTAATTGGATTTGGAAATTTTGAAGTACGTGAACGTTCTGCACGTAAAGGTCGTAATCCACAAACTGGTGAAGAAATCGAAATCCCTGCAAGCAAGGTTCCGGCATTTAAACCAGGTAAAGCCCTAAAAGATGTAGTTAAATAAATACATACGGGCAAGATAAAAAGGATACGTTATTTAACGTATCCTTTTTCTTTGAGTAAGAAAGTATAAAAGTATAAAACCTTCTTACTGTACCTATGGAATCTTGCAAGTTTGGTAACCTATTACATAATAAGTTTTTGTTATAATTAAGGATGGTTTCAATATAAAATGGTAGAATAAATAAAGATTTAGGAGGATTCCTATGGATAATAATACGAAATATAATTCCGACTTTTTTGTCATAAAAGCATTGGAAGATGGCGTGAATGTAATTGGATTAACTAGAGGAACAGATACTCGCTTTCACCATTCCGAAAAACTAGATAAAGGTGAAGTGATGATTGCTCAGTTTACGGAACATACATCAGCTGTAAAAGTTAGAGGTAAAGCGCTAATCCAAACTAGTAATGGTGAAATGGAATCTGAATAAGTTTGTCAATTTACATTATAGAAAAACAACCATTTGGTTCATATAAGAATTATGCTATAATGACTAGAGCAGTTAAAGAGTGGCTAGAAAGGCTTTAGGTGATTTTTTTGACTACATCTGGCATAGATATTGAATTTATAAAGAAACAATTAAAAGATAAATTAAATCATTCATACATAAAACAGATAATAGGGAACCCCACTATTGATGAAGATAAATTGATGTTTATCTCAACACTTATCAATAGGCAATCAACCCTATCCTTTATCGAAAAGACACAATTCATTATAACTACTATGTTAGTTCAGATTGCGTTAGATACCCATGAACATGTTCCAGTAGCTTTTTATCATGATATGAACCAAGAAGAAAAAGAGGCTAATCAATTACGTGTCCTAGCTGGTGATTTTTATAGTGGTCAGTATTATTATTTACTTGCACAAATAGACCAGTTTGATTTTATTCAGACCTTATCTATTGCCATTAAAGAAATCAATGAGAACAAGATGAACCTATATTATCTAGATGATAACCTTTTAGAAAAAAGTGTTTCGATTATAAAAAAAATAGATACTCTACTGCTTTCTTACGTTGCTAAGTATTTTAATGACTCATCTTTAAATGATTTAGCTAATGAATGGTTACTAATTAAAAGATTAATTCATGAAAGAAATATGTTTAATAATAATGAACATTCTGTCTTTATCAGCAAATTTGTAGATAGTAATCCTTCATTCCTCCATCAACTGAAATTATTGATTGAGGAAAAAATCTTAACTCTTAAGCAGCAGTTATCAGTGGACTTCAGAGATAATCTTCATGATAAGGAAATAGTGACTTATATAGATAAACAAATAAACTCAAAGTTGTTAAACTATAAAACCTCCATTGTGGAAGAGGGATAAATATGGAAGAACAATCTAAAGAAGAACGTGTTCATCACGTATTTGAAAAAATTTATAAAAATTATGACTCGATGAACTCGATTATTTCTTTTCAACGTCATAAAGCATGGAGAAAAGATGTTATGAAAAGAATGAAGGTTAAAAATAAATCCAGTGCTTTAGATGTTTGTTGCGGTACTGGAGATTGGTCTATTTCTTTAGCTAAGGCAGTTGGCAAGAATGGATCTGTTGTTGGTTTGGATTTCAGTAAAAATATGTTATCTATTGCGGAAAAGAAAAAAGAAGAGAAAAATTTGAAACATCTTAAGCTAATACATGGGAACGCGATGGAGTTGCCTTTTGAAGATAATTCATTTGATTATGTAACAATTGGGTTTGGTCTTAGAAACGTTCCTGATTATATGACGGTTTTAAAAGAAATGTATCGTGTAGTTAAACCCGGTGGAAAAGTGGTATGCTTAGAGACGTCACAACCTACCACAATCGGTATTAAACAATTATACTTTTTCTATTTTCGTTTTATTATGCCTTTGTTTGGTAGACTTTTTGCCAAAAGCTACGATGAATACGCTTGGTTAAATGAATCAACAAGGTCTTTTCCAAATAAAGAAAAATTAAAACAAATGTTTAAAGAAGCTGGATTCTCCAAAGTAAAGGTAAAAAGTTATACGTTTGGAGTCGCCGCGATGCATATGGGGTTTAAAAAATAGAAACAATCTGTACACATTAGATGTGTAATTATAAAGGTGAAGCACATGAAACTTCCAAAAACATATGGATATTTAAAAAAAGATTTAGATTTTATTGAAACATCTTTACACCAAACAATTCAAGCTAATCATCCAATTTTACGTAATGCTTCAACGGAATTATTAAATGCTGGAGGAAAAAGGATTCGTCCAGTGTTTGTACTTTTATCGGGGCAATTAGGTGAATTTGATATTGAAAAAATAAAAAAAGTTGCGGTTTCATTAGAATTAATACATATGGCAACCCTAGTTCATGATGATGTGATTGATGAAGCGGAATTAAGACGTGGGAAACCAACCATAAAAAAAAGATTTGGAAATCGAGTTGCTATGTATACTGGGGATTATATATTAGCAAGGGCATTAGAGGAAATTACTTCCCTTAAAAATCCTAATGTTCATCGTATTTTATCTAAGACAATTGTTGAAGTATGCATTGGTGAAATTGAACAAATGAAAGATCGATTCAACTGGAACCAAGATTTGAAAAATTATCTAAGAAGAATCAAAAGAAAAACTGCTTTATTAATAGCAACTAGTTGTCAACTAGGTGGAGTTGTTTCGGGACTATCAGACAAAGAATCCAGGAAAATGTTTCAATATGGATATTACATTGGAATGTCGTATCAAATTATTGATGATATATTAGATTTCACCTCTACCTCGAAGGTTCTCGGGAAACCTGCAGGTAATGATTTATTGCAAGGAAACATTACACTGCCAATTCTATATGGTATGCAAAATGAAGATTTTAATAGGTTATTGAAACGTACTTTCCATAATCCGGAAAATGTCTCCAAAAAAGAAATGAATGAAATCATTAATAAATTACAATCCGTTGGCGCCATTGAAAAATCCTATGAATTAAGTGAACTTTACTTAAAAAAGGCACTTCATACATTGAAAAGTCTACCAGATAAAAAGGCTAGAAAAACTTTAGAAGATATAGCAAAATATATCGGTAAGAGACGCTCATAAAGAAGACTTCCATCAGTGGGGGTTTTCCTTCATTTCTATTGATGGTTAGTCGCACTTATCGGACCTTTACGGACAGTTGATCTCCCACCTACCTTCTTTGTCACCCCAAAAGTTTGAGGTGGGAGTCTTACTGCCCGTTTAGGTGGGATAAAATATGTTGTTATTTTCTAATAAATTTGATAAGATTTACTAGGCAGGTAGGAAAGTGAAAAATCTTTCCCGTCTGTATAAGTGCAACTAAGGCATTCGCCTTAGCGAATGCCAAGTTTTTTTATCAAGTCTAGTATAATACATATAGGGGTGTAGATTTATGGAGAAAACTTTTTTAATGGTTAAGCCAGATGGGGTACAGAGAAACTTAATTGGAGAGATTGTAAGCCGTTTCGAATCAAAGGGTTATAAACTTGCGGGTGCTAAATTGATGTCTATTTCTCAAGAACTAGCTGAACAGCATTATGGAGAGCATAAAGAAAAGCCCTTCTTTGGAGAGTTGGTAGAATTCATCATTTCCGGACCGGTGTTCGCAATGGTTTGGGAAGGTGAAAATGTAATAAGTACGGCTCGAAATATGATGGGGAAAACAAATCCTTCTGAAGCTTCTCCTGGAACAGTAAGAGGAGATTATGGATTAACTGTTGGGAAAAATGTGATACACGGTTCTGACTCACCAGAAAGTGCAGAACGTGAAATCAACCTATTTTTCAACCAAGATGAAATACTATCTTATGAGAAACAAGATAGTTCTTGGATATATTAGTTTAGTATACCTCCGTTTGATGTGACGGAGGTTTTTTAGTAGGAAAGTATAGGGAGTGGTTCATTGATGATAGAGGAAGACTATTATCAATTTATAAATCAAATACATAGCAAATTAGGGATTAACCTTCATTTATACAAAGAAGCGCAAATGAGAAGGCGTATCACAACACTAAGAAATAAACGTGGTTTTACTAGTTTTAAAAGTTATTATAATGAATTAATAACAAATGGCGAATTACTAAATGAATTTATTGATCGATTAACAATAAACGTTTCAGAATTCTATCGTAATCCAAAAAGATGGGAAGTATTAAAAAATATAATATTTCCCCTATTATTAAAAAATAATCAGTCGTTATCTATTTGGAGTGCAGCTTGTTCCACAGGCGAAGAAGCCTATAGTTTGGCTATTTTATTACGCGAGTATTTTCCTAATATAAGAGTTAGAATTCTAGCAACGGATATCGATGAGAATGTATTACAACGTGCAAAGGATGGTATTTATCCAAAACAGGCTTTAAAAGACCTTCCTCAACCACTAGTAAAAAAATATTTTACAGAAAAAAATCAACTGTTTTATATTGATCCGTCATTAAAAAAAGATATTACATATAAAAAACATAATCTATTAGCAGATCCCTATCCTAAAAATATGGATTTCATTGTCTGCCGAAACGTTGTGATATATTTTACGGATGAAGCTAAGGATATGATTTATAAAGGTTTTGGAAAAAGCCTTAAACCAAACGGAGTTCTATTTGTCGGAAGTACAGAACAAATTTTTAATCCTGACCAATATAACTTTAAATTAATAGATACGTTCTTTTATCAGAAAATTTAATTTTTGTTAGTTTAACATTTCAGCTATTAAAAGTTAATTTATTTCTAAAATTTTTATCACAAATAATAGAATATATGCTATAGTAGTTAGAAAATATTTAGCATTCTAATAATATGCGTGGAAAAGGAGAATGTAAGTTGCGTTATTTAACAGCAGGAGAGTCTCATGGAAAACAATTAACAACTATAATAGAAGGTTTACCGGCACAAATGCCCATTACAAAAGAGGTTATTAATGAATCATTACTACGTAGACAAGGTGGTCATGGAAGAGGGAAAAGACAACAAATCGAAAAAGATTTAGTTAATATTACTGGCGGGGTTCGTCATGGATACACTTTAGGTTCCCCTATATCACTTGTTATTAGTAATGATGATTTTAAACATTGGACGAATATTATGGGGGAAGATCCTATTTCTGATGATGTAGAAGTAAGAAGGATTGTATCTAAACCAAGACCTGGTCATGCTGATTTAAACGGTGCATTAAAATATGGGCATCGTGACATGCGAAACGTATTAGAACGTTCTTCTGCCAGAGAAACGGCTGCTCGTGTTGCTGCTGGAGCTGTTGCTAAAACATTGCTTAAACAACTTGGAATTGAAGTTGTTGGCTATGTCAAAGAAATAGCTGGAATTCGTGCTAAAGATATGGATTCCTTATCGATTGAAGAGAGGAAATCTATTTCTTCGGAGTCCCCAGTAATGGTACTTGATAAAGATGTCGAAAAAGAAATGATGGATAAAATCGATGAAACTAAAAAAATTGGAGATTCGATTGGTGGCATCTGTGAAGTTTATGTCGAAGGAATGCCTGCAGGAATAGGCTCCTATGTACACTACGATCGCAAACTAGATGCAAGGATAGCTGGTTCTGTGATGAGTATCAATGCTTTTAAAGGCGTTGAATTTGGAATTGGGTTTGAAGCAGCAAGAAAAAATGGTAGTGAAGTTCATGATGAAATTGCTTGGAGTGAAGACAAAGGTTACTACCGTACAACGAATCGATTAGGTGGTTTTGAGGGTGGCATGACTTCTGGAATGCCGATTGTAGTTCGGGGAGTGATGAAACCTATCCCAACTCTCATGTTAAAACCTCTACAAAGTGTTGATATTGAAACGAAAGAACCATTTAAAGCAACTGTTGAAAGATCGGACGCTTGTGCAGTACCGGCAGCTTCAGTAGTTATGGAACATATTGTGGCATTTGAACTTGCTAAAGCGATAACGGAGCAATTTCCTAATGATCAATTCTCAAAACTTAAAAAGGCTATAGATGAATATCGTGAAGAAATAAGGTGCTTTTAATGGAAAAGCTTGAAGTTAAGTCCAGTACACATGAATATAAAATAATGATTGGTGAGGGTATTAGATATACCCTTCATCAATATTTAACAAAAAAATATTCATCTATCTTAATTATCACAGATGATAAGGTAGCTAAATTACACCTTGATGCGGTTAAAGAAAGTCTAGCGAATGAGAAGGTTTATGTATCCATCATTCCGGCTGGTGAACAATCAAAGAACATAGATGTCTTTTATCAGTTACATACGGATGCTATTCAATATGGATTAGATCGTCAATCCCTTGTAATTGCTTTAGGTGGGGGAGTTGTAGGAGACTTAGCTGGATTTGTGGCTGCTACATATATGCGTGGTATAGATTTTATCCAAGTTCCTACTACCATTCTAGCACATGATAGTAGTGTGGGCGGAAAAGTAGCTATTAATCATGAACTCGGCAAGAACATGATTGGTAACTTTAATTCCCCAGTAGCTGTTATTTACGATGTGGAAACATTATCAACACTAAGTGATATAGAAATACGTTCCGGATATGCTGAATTAGTTAAAGAAGCTCTAATTTCTAACGAGTCTACTTTTAATCAATTAATGAATATACGATTAAACGAAATTTCAAAAGATGAATTAAAGAAACATTTATCATTTGGTATTAAAGTAAAGGCGAAAATTGTGGAAGAAGATGAAAATGAGTCGGGTGTGAGAAAATATTTAAACTTAGGTCATACATTAGGTCATGCAATTGAAGCAGAATTGAGTTATGGAAAATTAACTCATGGAGAAGCAGTTGCAATAGGCTTGTTGTTTGCACTATATGTAAGCAATAAAGAGTTTGAGGTTGATTTACCTCTTGAATCCTTACTTACTTGGTTTAAAAACAATGATTATCCACTTGATATAAGGGAATGTACCAGTAAAAAATTAGTCGAACGAATGAAATCGGATAAAAAAGCTACGAATAAAAAAATACAAATGGTCTTATTGGAGAAAGTCGGTAAACCAACTGTGAAAGATTTTGATGATGAAGTAATCGATTCATACTTACAATCGTTTATGGAAAAGGTGATAAGATGACGCGGGGGATACGTGGGGCAACTACAGCGCTTGCTAATGATGAAAAGGAAATTTTAGATGTCACAAAAAACTTACTAGAAGAAATGATAGAGGAAAATAGGGTACAAGCACATGATGTATCCCATGTGTTTATTTCTGTCACTAAAGATTTAACGGCTACTTTCCCCGCAAAAGTATTAAGGACTATTGAAGGGTGGAAATATGTTCCGGTCATGTGTATGGCAGAAATCGATGTACCTAACAGTCTTGAAAGATGCATTCGGATCATGATGGTAACCAATACAACGACACCGCAGGAAGAAATCCATCATATTTATCATAATGAAGCAGTAAAACTAAGACCAGATTTAATTAAGGGTGAATAAGTTTGAATCAAACAATTTTAATTGCGGGATTAGGTCTAATTGGAGGCTCTCTTGCAATCAATATATCAAAAACAAACGAAAATCATGTTATAGGATTTGATGTAAAAGAGGATAGCTTAGAATTTGCATTACATAATGGAATGATTCATGAGGCTAGTACAAATTTCAGTGAAGCAGCCCAACATGCAGATATTATTATCCTTGCCGCTCCTATATCAGAAACTATTAGATTACTAAAGGAACTAGATACAATTTCTTTAACGAAAGAAGTAATTGTGACTGATACATCATCCGTTAAGGGATCTATCATAGAGTCTGCGAAACAAATACAAAATGAGAAGGTTGTATTTATAGGTGGGCATCCTATGGCCGGTTCTCATAAAAAAGGGGTGGAAGCAGCGAAGGAACATTTGTTTGAAAACGCAATTTATGTTCTTACTCCATCTATACGCAGTAAAGAAGCACATGTAAAGACTCTGAAAGAAATTTTAAAACAAACAAAATGTCAATTTGTTGTACTTAATTCAGACGAACATGACGAAATGACTGGGGTTGTCTCTCATTTTCCACATTTAATTGCTTCATCACTCGTTCATCAAGCAAGAAAATGGCAAGAAACTCACTCTTTTTTACCGAATCTTGCAGCGGGGGGATTCCGTGATATTACTAGGATTGCTTCCAGTAATCCAGAGTTATGGCAGGATATTTTTTATCATAATCGCAAGAAGCTTTTAAAATTATTAGAAGGCTGGATACAAGAGATGACAGATATAAAATCTCTTGTTGAAAATAATGAAAAACAAGAAATGATTACATATTTAACGAATGCCAAAAATTATCGAGATGGATTGCCTGTTAAGGATAAGGGAGCGATTCCAGGTTTTTATGATATTTATGTTGATATTGCCGATAAACCAGGTGCTATTGCATCAATCGTATTACTGTTAGCAAATATGAAGATAAGTATTAAAAACATTGAAATTTTAGAGATTAGGGAAGGTATAACTGGAGCATTACGTTTAAGCTTCTATACAAAAGAAACACAACAAAATAGCCTAAATATTTTAGCGAATCATGGATACGAAGCAACGATTCAAGAATAAGTAAGGGAAGTGAAAAGAAACATGGCAGAAGTAACACTAGCACCTTGTAATCATTCTTTATCTGGAGAGATAAAAGTACCTGGTGACAAGTCCATTTCACATCGTGCGATTATTTTAGGTTCCTTAGCCAATGGTGTAACTAAAATCACTAACTTTTTAGATGGCGAAGATTGTTTGCGTACGATTCATGCTTTTCAATCTATGGGTGTTCCGATTACGCAAGAGGGATCCACTGTTACGATTCATGGTAAAGGCTTTTCTGCGTTAGAGGAACCAAAAGAGCCTTTATATTTTGGTAATTCAGGGACAACAACAAGATTAATGCTTGGAATACTATCAGGATTAAACCTATTTACTACCATTTATGGAGACGAGTCTCTTACAAAGCGCCCAATGGATCGGGTTGTAAACCCACTTCGCGAAATGGATGCAACGATTGATGGAAGAAATGATGGTAAGCTTTTACCACTTTCTATTCGGGGAAAAAAGCTTAGAGGAATCGAATATACATTACCTGTAAAAAGCGCACAAGTAAAATCCGCTGTATTACTAGCAGGTTTATTCGCAGAGGGTAAAACGACAGTAATTGAAAAAATTGGAACGAGAGATCATACAGAAAATATGCTCGAAGCATTTGGAGCAGATATTACTAGAAATGGTTTATCTACAACGGTAACGAGTAATAACGAACTAATTGCTTCAGATGTACAAGTGCCAGGCGATATTTCATCTGCAGCTTTTTTCCTTGTAGCAGGTGCCATTGTTCCAGGCAGCGAAATTACCTTAAAAAATGTAGGATTGAATGAAACTAGAACAGGGATTATAGATGTTTTAATAAAAATGGGCGCAGACCTTGAAATTAAAAATAAACGATTGGTTAGTGGGGAATGGATTGGGGACATTACAATCCGCCATTCAGAACTCAATGGAATAACGATTGATGGAGATATTATTCCTAGACTAATTGATGAGATTCCAATTATTGCCTTATTAGCTTCACAAGCTAATGGGGAGACAGTCATTAAAGATGCAGAAGAATTAAGGGTAAAGGAAACAGACAGAATTGCTGCAGTAGTTGATGTATTATCTACTTTAGGCGCAAACATTCAAGGAACAGAAGACGGTATGATTATCAAAGGAAAAACCCCTTTAAAAGGTGGAAAAGTATTAGCATATCACGACCATAGAATAGCTATGATGAGCGCAATTGCTTCACTAGTTGCAAACGATCATGTTACAATAGATGATGCATCATCCATATCTATCTCATACCCAAGTTTCTTTGATCATTTGAATTCCTTAATATAGAATTAAAAAAGAGCTTACCTTTTGTAGGCTCTTTTTCCTTTTAGAATAAAATTTTCATATTATGTTAGAATCTAGCTGAGACAAAGCGTGTTAATTAAAATATAATATACCTATAGATCGTCTTATAAGTTTTACTTAATCAAATGAAAGGATGAGTGTACAAATGGACACCATACTTGAAGCATATCAATTATTGGAGAATAATCAAGCCGAAAAAGCAATACAATTATTAAAACAGTATGAGTCAAAAGCAAGTGATGACGAAAAATTTACGATTGCACAAATGTATATGCAAATAGGTTTTTTACAAGAAGCGAGCACGATTTTACATAAATTACTGCAAAAATATCCTACCGAAAGTGAAATATTAATTACACTTGCAGAGATTTATATTGAAATAGAAGAAGACGAACAAGCTATGGAGTTACTGAATCAAGTCAACGAAGGGGATACTGCTTATACCCAAGCTCTAATCCAATTAGCAGATTTATATCAAGCACAAGGGTTATTTGAGGTAGCTGAGCAGAAGTTATTAAAAGCAAAACAATTAGAACCTAACGAGGAAATTATTGACTTTGCATTAGGGGAATTATACTTTTCAATCGGAGAGTATAAAAAGGCGATTTTATACTACGAAAAAGTAAAAGTGGAGGAAGTGGGAAACATTTCTCTTTTAAGCCGATTGGGAGAAGCAAATGCGGCGATTGGCGAATACGAAAAAGCTTTAACCTACTATCAGGACAATGATCAAAAAGATCCTGATTATCTTTATCGTTATGGAATTATTGCATATCAAGCAGACAGAGTGGATATTGCTATAAAGGCTTGGGAAAAAGTCGTTGAGCTTGATCCGTATTATCACACAGTATACCAACATTTAGCACAGGCGTATGAAGATGAGGGGAGATTAGATGAAGCAGTTCATACGGCCCAAAAAGGTCTGCAATTTGATGAATTTAATAAAGAATTATTTTTTATAACAGCAATGGTTGCCAATAAACTAAATAATACAAAAGAAGTGGAAACATATTTAAGAGAGGCAATTGCGTTAGATCCAGATTATAAACAAGCCGTATTATCCTTGGTGGATCATTACAAAAACTTGGATGAACATGAGAAAATTATTGATTTGCTTAATGAAATAAAAAGAACTGGAGCAGTGGATTCCTTGTATGACTGGGAATTAGCCCGAGCAAATAATGAAATAGAATCATTTGATAATGCATTAAAACACTATAATGAAGCATATAATGGTTTAAATCAAGATAGTGACTTCTTGAAAGAATATGGCTATTTTCTAACGGAAGAAGGGAGGATAGAACAAGCAATACCAGTATTAAAATCATACCTTTCCATCGTACCTTTAGATGCTGAAATGGAAGAATTTCTTTATCGTTTGAAACAAACAAGTGAAGACGATATATAATGGATTAAAGGAGGGAACTAAATGAATACTCCTATCTCTCGCCAAGACAAAAAAAGTTTTATTCAGTGGTTTTTAAAAAATTATCAATTAAAGAAAAGAGAGAGCGTTTGGATATTGAATTATATTCTTAACCATCAACAAGTCTTAAACAAAGTGCATTTTGTTAGAGATGTAAAGTTTTGTCCTAGAGGTATAGTGATAACGAGTCAATGTTCTTCTGAGGTTCCTTTTCGATTTTATAAAGATCACATAGTTACGACAGATGCTGAAAAGTCATTTCATGATATTCGTATGAATCAAGACGAGGATTTATATATTCAACTAAACTTTAGTAAGTCCCATCAGCATGCTTACTATGCTTCTGTCATAGAAGAGAATCCATTCGTACCAGATGATTATTTTGTTACAAAAAAAGATAGATTATTGGCTAAAAAGTTATTAGATAAAACCGTTTTTAATTATAAAAAGAAAATACTTCAACAAGAAATTGATAATGCTCTAGATGAATTGGATCAAGAGAAGTTTATTAAACTATCGAAGGAATTAAATGAATTAGAGAAAATGTTTAATCAACCCAGATTGCAAAAGCAATAAGGTTGATTTTTTTTTGTTTTAAGATAAGATGTATATTGAAATTTCAAATAGATGCGTGTTCAGAAAGGAGGATGTATGGTGAAATGGAGAAAGAATGACATGGAGCAATATGTTGAAGCAAAAGAATACATAGATACGGTAATCATCCCATTAATTCCATTTCAAATGGCTAAGGATCAAGAACTATCAAAAGATTCATTTCAAAATGAGGCTCTTGCTCTTTTTCTAACAGAAATGGAAAAGGAACTCTCAGGTAGGCTTTTATTAACTCCTAATTATCACTATATAAAAGCAAGTGATTTAGAACTGGAAAAAGACCGCTTGAATTTATGGGTGGCGAATGTCCAGGAACAGCCCTTTAAACATATATTTTTCATTACATTTGATTCGCAATGGAAAAAAGTTGAAAAAGATTTAGAGGGTACTTTAATATGGTTACCAGGGTTTCCGACTTCAGACTTAATATCTAAGGAAGTACAACAAATGGTTCGTGGGCAGGTTTCAGAAATAAGTGAACTAATTCGTTCGTATTGGTAAATGAATAGTGTGTGTTCAAAAAGGATCGAGTCGGTAAAAACACAACATCTTTGGACTCCAATTATTCGTCATTGCAACGCTGCCCTACATAGGAGTATGAGAGTTTTTGTAAGAAATTCGAAGTATCATTTTTACCGCCTTTCTTGAACTATCTCTAATAAAAAAATTGCAAATTCCTGAAAATAGGTTCTTTTCAGTACAAATTAAGTAATAACTTTAGGTTATTTATTGACCGAATAATTAGATTGCGCTATCATTGGTATTGTCCTAGTAATCTGTTTATTAAATTTAGTCTGTGATAATGGAAAAGAGGGGGGAAATTCGTGAGTGACAAAAAACAACAAGTATCCCGAAGACAGTTTCTAAATTATACGCTTACAGGTGTAGGGGGGTTTATGGCAGCAGGTTTATTGGTATCTCCGCTTCGAATGGCAATCGATCCTGTGCTGAAGGAATCTACTTCTGGTGACTTAGTCAATGTCGGTATATCTGTTGACGACATTACAAGCGAACCACAACGTGTGGATTGGACAATTACACAGGTAGATGGTTGGTATGAATCTGAGCCTAGTCGTTCTGCGTGGGTATATAAAGACGATAATGGAGATATAGTGGCTTTATCCCCGATTTGTACTCATCTCGGTTGTGTTGTTTCTTGGGAAGGTAGTGAACAATATCCAAACCAATTCTATTGCCCATGTCATGATGGTCGATATGAAAAAGATGGGACAAACATACCTGGTACACCACCAACTGCACCATTAGCTATTTATGAGCAAGAAATAAGAGATGGGATTTTATTTTTAGGTAACACAATATCAAGAAAGGGGGCGTAATGGTTTATGCTTCAAAAAATGTATGATTGGATCGATGAACGTATAGATATTACGCCTATTTGGCGTGATATTGCTGACCACGAAGTACCTGAACATGTTAATCCAGCGCATCATTTTTCAGCATTTGTTTATTGTTTTGGCGGATTGACATTTTTTGTAGTCGTTATTCAAATCCTATCTGGAATGTTTTTAACGATGTATTATGTTCCGGATATTGAAAACGCTTGGAAATCTGTATACTACTTACAGACAGAGGTAGCACATGGCCAAATTGTTCGTGGAATGCACCATTGGGGCGCAAGTGTTGTTATTGTAATGTTACTATTACATACGTTGCGAGTGTTTTTCCAAGGTGCGTATAAGAAACCTCGTGAATTAAACTGGATTGTTGGGGTTTTAATATTCTTTGTTATGTTAGGCCTAGGATTTACTGGATACCTATTACCATGGGATAACAAAGCATATTTTGCAACTCAAGTAGGTTTAGAAATTGCTGAACAAGTTCCATTAATCGGGACACAATTAAAAACATTGTTAGCAGGGGATGCATCTATTGTTGGGGCACAGACATTAACTCGATTCTTTGCTATCCATGTATTTTTCTTGCCAGCAGCATTATTCGGACTTCTGGCTGCACACTTTATCTTAATCCGTAGACAAGGTATTTCTGGACCACTATAAAAAGGAGGGGAAAAGCATGCATAGGGGTAAAGGTATGAAATTTGTTGGAGACTCTCGTATCTCCTCGGAAAAAACATCGCAGATACCAAAAGATTATTCTGAATATCCTGGTAGAACCGAAGCATTTTGGCCCAACTTTTTATTAAAAGAATGGTTAGTAGGTGCAGTATTCTTAGTAGGATTTCTTTGTTTAACATTAGCACATCCATCACCATTAGAAGGAATGGCAGATCCAACTGACGCTGCATACATACCGCTACCAGACTGGTATTTCTTATTCTTATATGAACTTTTAAAATATGAATTTGCTAGTGGAGATTGGGTATTATTAGGTATTCTTGGAATTCCTGGTATTGTTTTTGGGTCATTATTACTTGCTCCATTTTTGGACAATGGGCCGGGACGCAGGCCGCATCAACGTCCTATTGCAGTGGGAATGATGATACTAGCATTGATAGGAACTATTTGGTTAACATACACATCTGCTTCTCACGTAGATTGGGAAGCAAGAGCTGAAGCAAATAAACCAGTTCCTCAATCTTCTGTCACAATTGACACGGATCATCCTGGGTATGCTGTTTATGAAAACAGCTGTATGACTTGTCATGGTGGCGAATTAGAAGGTGGACCAGCAGCACCGACTCTAGTTGGTACTGAACATTCTGCAGAGGAAATTGCCGATATCGCAGTTAATGGTACTGGATCAATGCCTGCAGGAATATTTACTGGTTCAGATGAAGAGTTAGAACAATTAGCCGATTTCATTGTTACAGTTAACGAATCAGCTGAATAATTAAACGATAAATAAGAAGCACCTTCACTGAGTAGGAAGGTGCTTCTTATTTAGTAAATAGGAACGTGTGAAACTTTCTCTCTGTATAGGTGCAACTAATGCAATCACTAAACTGTAATAGCGAATGCCACGTTTTCTAAACATAACGATAGGACTTAGTAAAGTAACACTTTATCAATAAAGGAATGATGAGAAAATGTTAAAAATGATATTACTTGACAAACGTTTTCTAATTGGATTATTTTTCGTAAACTTATTAGGGACTATTTATGGGTACTATTGGTACAAAGATCAATTAGCAATCACCCCACCAATTTTCTTACCATTTGTTCCAGATAGTCCAACAGCTAGTTTATTTTTCACCATTTTTTTAATTGCTTTTATCTTCCATAAACATTTACCCTATATTGAGGCTTTAGCAATTACAACTTTATTCAAATATGGCATTTGGGCAGTAGTGATGAATATTTTCACCCTAGTAATAGAGGGTTATTTACATTGGACAGGTTATATGTTAATTATCTCCCATTTAGGTATGGCCATTCAGGGATTGCTATATGCGCCATTTTATACAATAAAGTTAAAGCATATCGCAGTAGCAGCAATATTTGTTTTACATAATGATATCATCGACTATGTATTCGGAATGATGCCAAACTATTCATCTTTACATAATTATATGGATGGTATAGGTTATTTTACTTTTTGGTTAAGTATTATTTCCATTTTGATTGCTTATGGATTAACTGTTAAAAATAATTAGAAAACGTGGGATTCGCTAATAGGTTCGACAAATGGCTTAATGGCAATTATGTAGGATAAGAACGTTTATTCTTTGTTGCATATCTAGAAGATAGTTAGTTATATAATAGAACTCCATAACATACATTGAATTAAGACGTATGTGGGGTGATCTCTATGGATAATAAAAAAGTGCATCGTGTGTTAACGTTTACATTGCTCATAGGGATAATCGTATTTCAACTAGGAAATCATACAGTAGAAGCAAGTTCCATTCGTGCAAGTTTCTTCTCGATTAATATATTTGAGTGGAGTCCGATTATATGGGCGGTAGTTATTGTTGCTGGAAGTATTGGGATTACATTATCTTATGTAAGTTGGAGAAAATATAAGGGTGAAAAAAAGCATAATAAAAAAGATCGTCATAATAATTGACTAAATTTATTAATTTGACTAAAATTGACCTTAAGAAAGATAGAAATTTTTAATGGAGGAATGAAGATGGCAGGGTATATCATTTACATCGCTCTTTTACTCATAATTCCCTTATGGGCACAGTCAAAAGTTAAGAATGCCTACAAAATATACTCCAAAAAACCGACGTCTTCGCATATGTCCGGAGCAGAAGTAGCAAGGAAGATATTAGACGATAACGGTTTGTATCATGTAAGCATTGAAGAAACAAAAGGAGTTTTATCGGATCATTATGACCCACGTAAAAAAGTTGTAAGACTTTCTACTGACAATTATCATGGTCATTCAATGGCTTCATCAGCAGTCGCTGCGCATGAAGTTGGTCATGCCATCCAAGATGAACAAGAATATGCTTTCTTGAGGTTTAGAAGTGCCTTAGTACCTGTGGCAAATATTGGGTCAAATTTATCATTTTTCTTTATATTTGCTGGTTTAATTTTTGGTGCAATGAATTGGCTTCTTTTAGGTATTATTTTTATGTCAGCCGCTGTACTGTTTCAACTTGTTACTTTACCTGTTGAATTCGATGCTTCAAACAGAGCGATGTCCCAACTTGTTTCCTCGGGTATTATCCGGAATAATGAGGAAAGGGAGACGAAAAAAGTTCTCAATGCTGCTGCTATGACATATGTTGCTGCTGCTTTAACAGCTGTAGCAGAATTAGTAAGGTTTATTTTAATATTTGTAGCTGCAAATGATGATTAAAAAAGGATGGTGCTTACCATCCTTTTTTCGTATTATTCTGTTAGAGGATTTTTATTTTCATCTAACGTAAATCCTTCTCCTAATACATCGTGTACGGTTGTTACTGCAACAAATGCGTGTGGGTCTACGTTTCGAATAATACTTTTTAGACGAACAATTTCGTTTCTTCCTACAATACAGTATAGAACATCGCGTTTTATACCAGAATAGCTTCCACGTCCATCCAAAACAGTGACTCCTCGATCCATTTTCTTTTTTATTAATTCTGCGATTTCATCACTGTGATCGGAGATGATTGTCGCCCCTTTTGCAGAATAAGCACCTTCCTGTAAAAAATCAATTACTCTTGCAGCGACATATACTGCTACTAACGTATACATTCCTTCACTTAATTCTAGAATGACAAAAATAGAGGTTGTAATAACTACTAAGTCAAAGAGAAACATCGTTCGTCCCATTGACCATCCAACATTTTTATTGACGATACGTGCGATAATGTCTACACCACCGGTTGTTCCGCCATATCTAAATATAATTCCTAATCCAATTCCGATAAATACTCCGGCAAATAAAGCAACTAGGAACATGTCATGCTCTAAATGAATGACAAATGGTTTAATTTGAAATAAACGTAAAAACAAGGAAACTGCAAAGGTACCTATAATCGTATAAATAAATGTATTCCTACCTAAAAATTTCCAACCAATAAAAAATACAGGTATATTCAAAATGATATTTGTTATAGCTGGATCGATTCCCCATAAAAAATAAAGCAACAATGTAATACCTGTAAATCCACCTTCCCCTAAATTATGTTGCATATTAAAATGAACGATACCAAATGAAAAAATAGCAGCACCCAATAGAATAAATAAAATATTTTTAATCCTTAAACCAAATATACTCATTTAAAATTCCTCCTGTTAATCTTTAAGCCGTTTATCGTGTCTCCATAGGATGTAGAATAAATAAATAATGATGGCAACCATCAAGTCTTTAGGTTCCCTAAACATGTAAGGAAGAAATTTCTTCCTTAAATTTTTCACTTTATTATTAGTATAGACAAATTTAGCTTCTATGTAACATTTTTATAGAAGTATATGATTTGTCAAATCGCCCTCAATTCGCTAACATTAAAGAGATATCTTAAATAAAGGTAAGTGAAATAGAGAAACCAATTTACAATACAAAAAGAAATTGAGGTAAATGCCTTCGTTACACTTATATAGACGGGAAAGATTATAACGACCTATCTAAAGTATTTGATTTAGCAATTACGAAGTTTAAAACAAAAGATATGATCGATGGATACCTATAGACTAATATGATTTGGAGGAATTAACGATGATTAACATTATAATTGCAGGACCACGTGGGAAAATGGGATCTGAGGCAGTAAGAATGGTTACAAATGAAGAAAATTTCCGTCTTGTTGCATGCTTAGACAATAAGAATAATGGAAAAAAATTAATGGACCTAACGCAATTCCCTAATCTGGATGTACCAATTTTTGAAGATATTGATGAGTGTTTTGATTCAGTAGAAGCAGATGTTCTAGTTGATTTAACTATACCAGAGGTAGGATACGTACATACTAAAAAAGCAATTGAACACAATATTAGACCGGTTATTGGGACTACAGGATTTTCTCAAGAGCAAATTACGGAACTCAAAGAATTAACTAAAAATAAAAACCTAGGTGGAATTATTGCGCCAAACTTCGCCATCGGTGCTGTACTAATGATGAAATTTTCGCAAATGGCAGCAAAATATATGCCAGATGTAGAAATTATCGAAAAGCATCACGATAATAAATTAGATGCTCCATCTGGAACAGCTGTGAAAACGGCTGAGATGATTAGAGAAACGAGAGAGTTAAAATCTCAAGGTCATCCGGATGAAAAAGAAACATTGAATGGTGCACGTGGGGCAGAAATGGATGGCATGAGGATTCACAGTGTTAGATTACCTGGGCTTGTTGCACATCAAGAAGTTATTTTTGGTGGGGATGGACAATTACTTTCCATTAAACATGACTCATTTAATCGTGCTTCTTTTATGGATGGAGTTAAATTTTCTGTGGAAAAAGTTTTTGAACTCAATGAGCTCGTTTATGGGTTGGAAAATGTTATTTAAGTGAGAGTTCAAAAGGAGAATGAGGAGGACCGAGGTTCGAGGCGGCGTAGCATTTGAGTACCGGAACGTGTTCAGTAAATACGTAAGAAACGTATTTGCGCAGGACGTGTGCGATCTTAGTAGAAGTTCCTAGAAACGTCGAAGTGTCATATTCACCGGACTTTTTGAACAACTTCTTTAATTGGAATTAAAAAAACAAAGGAAGAGAGAAAAATATGAAAATAGGAATTACATGCTACCCCACAGTCGGTGGCTCAGGAGTGATCGCTACTGAACTTGGAAAAATGCTTGCGGAAAAAGGCAATGAAATTCACTTTATCACATCAAGTCTTCCTTTTCGTTTAGATAAAGTTTACCCTAATATCTTTTATCATGAAGTGGAAATGGGACATTATCCTGTTTTTCAATATCCACCGTATGACTTAGCTTTGGCGACTAAAATGGCAGATGTGATTGATCAGGAAAAGTTAGATGTCTTACACGTACACTATGCTGTCCCACATGCTATTTGTGCCATTTTAGCAAAAGAGATGGCAGAGCACGATGTGAAAATTGTAACAACACTTCATGGAACGGACATTACGGTATTAGGAGTAGATAATACCTTTAAGAAAATGATTAAATATGGGATCGAACAATCAGATGCTGTAACAGCCGTTTCCAATAATCTAGTAGAACAAACAAAAGACATGCTTAAAACGACTAAAGATATTTCCGTTATTTATAATTTTATAAATGAACAAGAATATTACCGTAAGGACAATAAAATGCTGAAGAGGGAATTTGGAATATCAGCTGATGAGAAAGTGGTTATCCATATATCTAACTTCCGAAAAGTAAAAAGAGTGGATTTAATTGTTAAGACGTTTAATCGTATTAGAAGTAAGGTTAATAGTAAGTTACTTTTAGTCGGTGACGGTCCGGAATATTCGGATATCGTTCAATTAGTACATAAATTGGGACTGAATGATGACGTATTGTTTTTAGGAAAACAAAATAACATAAGTGATTTATTATCCATATCTGATTTAATGCTCTTACTGTCTGAGAAAGAAAGCTTCGGCCTAGTATTGTTAGAAGCAATGGCATGTAAAGTTCCTTGTATTGGAACAAATGTTGGAGGAATTCCTGAAGTTATTAAACATGAAGAAACAGGTTTTATCGTTAAATCTGGAAATATTGAACAGGCATCGAATTATGCGATTAAATTGTTTGAAGACGATAAAAAGTTAGAACAGTTTTCCAAAAATGCCTATAATCATGCCAAAACAACTTTTAAATCTGAACAAATTGTTAACCAGTATACAAAATTATATTTCGATGTAATAAAAAAATAAGAAATGGTGAGTGGAATGATTAGTGAGCCATTTATAAAAGCAAGGCCGGTTATAGAAAATATTGAAAAACATGACCATCAAGCTTATTACGTTGGTGGTTGTGTTCGTGATTTTTTATTAAAGCGACCAATTGGGGATGTAGATATTACAACTTCTGCAACTCCAACTACCATTCAACAAATTTTCCCAAAAGTTATTCCAGTTGGGATTGAACACGGCACCGTCATTGTTGTCTATGATGATGTACCTTATGAAGTAACTACTTTCCGCGTGGAAGGAAGATATTCAGACCAACGTCACCCTGATTCCGTTACTTTTATAAATCAACTAGATAAGGACCTAGAACGGCGAGATTTTACGATAAATGCATTAGCAATGGATATTAAAGGTAATATTATTGATCTCTTTGGCGGAAAAGAAGATATTCAAAAAAAGGTTATCAGAACAGTTGGAAATGGCTATGAACGTTTTAAGGAAGATTCTCTACGAATTATTAGAGCGTTAAGGTTTGCAAGTCAACTCGGTTTTAAGATCGATCCGCAGACACTAAAAGAGATGAAAGAAGTAAGTGAAGATATATCTAATTTAGCAATTGAAAGAATCACAAAGGAATTTGGTAAATTGTTCGCAGGTTATTATCTAAAAAATGGAATTCATTATATGAAGGAATCTGAAAGTTATAAGTATCTGCCTATTTTTGCAGATATTCCAGATTTAATCTATAAAGTCCCGGATTCGATACAACCTTTACATTCATTTGGCGAAATTATAGCGTTTTTTCATTTATTAGATACAAGAGTTAGTGTGGTAGAATGGGTGAAGAAATGGAAATGTTCCAATCAAGTTAAACAGGAAGCTGTTGCTATTGTGCAAGCCTATTCCTTATTTGAAAAATACGGAATTGATAAATGGCTCGTATATACGCTTGATCGAAGGTATTATAAGGGATTTACCAATATCATGAATAATTTTCATCCTGCATTACTGGATGAAAATGATTTGGACAAGGTATACAACGATTTACCGATACAGTCTCGTCAAGAACTATGTGTTAACGGTAATGATTTAATATCCTGGTACCCAAATATAAAAAAAGGACCGTGGATTCAAAAATTATTAACGATGGTTGAAAAGGAAATTGTTTTTGGTAATCTGAAAAATAGAAAAAATGATATAAAGGATTGGATAAAATGGAATCCACCCGAAATAAATTAATTAATCTTTTATCAAAAAATAATGATCAATATATTTCCGGTCAAATGTTATCGGATGAATTAAATATTTCAAGAAGTGCGATTTGGAAACATATAAACGAATTAAAAAAAGATGGTTATGTGATAGAAGGTAAGTCTAACAAAGGTTATCGAATTATTAAATTTCCAGATAAAATGAGTGAAAATACGATTAAATGGGGATTAAAAACAAAATGGCTAGGTAAAAATATTAAGCATTTTGATACAGTAACATCCACCCAAACGGTAGCCCATGAAGAGGCACAAAATAATGCAATAAATGGAACTGTGATAGTTGCGGATGAACAAACTAAAGGGAGAGGTAGAATCACTCGTAATTGGCAATCTACAAGCGGGAAAGGGGTTTGGCTTAGTATGATTTTAAGGCCGGAAATCCCTCCTCAAGAAGCACCAAAATTAACATTATTAACTGCAACCGTATTGGCTGATGTTCTTCGTAACTATGTTCACGTTGAACCACAAATTAAATGGCCAAATGATATCTTAATTAACGGTAAGAAGACAGCAGGTATATTAACTGAAATGCAAGCTGAACAAGATCGAATATGGTATGTTATTGTCGGCTTTGGGCTAAATGTAAATCATACAATCGAAGAACTACCAGAAAATATAAACTACAAAGCAACATCACTAAGGGTGGAAACAGATATAGAATGGAAACTAAATGATTTAATTCAAGAAATATTAGTTACATTTGAAAAAACATATGATTATTATTTAGAACATGGTTTTACAGATATTAAAGAAAAATGGGAAACTTATGGTTTTAAAATGGGAAAAGAGATTTCAATAAAAACAATGAAAAGTCATTGGAAAGCTCCATTTCTCGGAATAACGAATGATGGGGCACTTATTACCAAAGATATGGATGGAAATAGAACAACACTGTATTCAGCTGAAATCGATTGGTTTAAAGATTAACAAAGAGGTTGCAATAGAATCCGGCTCATTCAGGATTTAGAAAGGTAGGTGGACTAAATAATGGAAAACAGATATGTTGTCATTGATTTAGAAACAACTGGTCATTCCCCAGTAAATGGCGATAAGATTATTGAAGCGGGTATTGTAGTCATTGAAAACGACCAGATAATAGAAACGAAGTCAAGTTTTTTTAATCCAAATAAATCTATTCCACCTTTCATAACTAATCTTACCGGAATAAATAATGAAGACGTGAAAGATGCGCCTTTTTTTCATGATAAAGCTGATGAAATTATTTCTTTATTTAAGGATAGTTACCTTGTTGCACATAATGTACCTTTCGATTTAGGTTTTTTAAATGCGGAATTGAGGAATAGTGGAAAAAACGCCCTAAATAATCCAATAATTGATACAGTAGAATTATCTCGTATTTTGTTCCCACAATCACCGAGTTATAAGTTGAGCCAGTTAGCTGAATTTTTGGATATTTATCATGACGATCCACATCGGGCATTATCAGATGCTTATGTTACAGCGAAAATACTTTTGAAGTTAAAAGAAAAGTTATTTTCGCTTCCATATGAGACATTGGATACATTACTTAAACTAGAAAACATGTTTAAGTCTGATTTAACTAGTTTATTATCCAATAGACTAAAGGAATTGGCGTTTTCAACAGAAGAGGATGCAAATGTGGAAGTTTTTCAAGGTTTGGCGTTTAAAAAGACAGAAAGTATTGCCCAACCCAGCAGTACGGATATCCAGTCGTTTGGAGATTTTCTGGACGTTATATACGAAGAAAACGGGACATTACAGCAAAATATGAATCATTATGAAAAAAGAATGGGACAAAGGGAAATGTCTGAAGCCGTCTTTGATTCTTTTCAAGGAAAAAAACATGCCCTAATCGAAGCAGAAACGGGTACAGGAAAGTCATTAGCCTATTTAATACCGGCTATCCATAACTCTGTTAAATCAAAACAGAGGATTATTATTAGTACTTACACGACTCAGCTTCAATCCCAATTACTCGATGAAGACATTCCATTACTTGAAAAAATCGTACCTTTTCCATTTCAGGTTGCCTTATTAAAGGGAAAAAGTCATTATATTAGCTTAGAAAAATTTGCTCATGAATTGCAACATGGTAATAAAGATAATTACGATATTATTTTAACAAAAGCAATGATATTAGTATGGCTTACCGAAACGGAGACAGGGGACATAGATGAGATAAACTTACCTGCTAGTGGTTATTTATTTTATAAAAATGTTTCAACAGAGTCAGAAGGTGTTTTAGATCCTTATTCCCCGTGGTTTTCTAAATCGTATTATCAAAAAGCGAAAAGAAGAGCTCAGCAAGCTAATATTATTATTACGAATCACGCTCTATTATGCACGGATATATTTAATGATAACCAATTTTTACCACCCTATAAAAAGGTAATAATTGATGAAGCCCATCATTTTGAAGAAACGGCAGCACATCATTATGGGTTAAAGTTAGACTATATAACGATTCAGTATACACTAAATCAAATTGGACATTCCCATGAAAATAATAAATTACTTGGAAAAGTTATAGCCCCTTATGCGTTACAAGTAGAAAATCTTATGAAGCAATGGGATGATATTCTCGATTCCACTAAATATGAAGTAGAAGAATTATTCCGAACTCTGTATCATTATGTTCTCGGTATGAGAAGAGATATGGCTTTAAGTGATATAGGAAGAGTTCAATATCGATATGAAAAGGAAAAAGAGGACTATAAAACTTGGAATGTTATTACGGAGATGGCAACAAGATTAACGTTTTATTTTAGAGATTTAATTCACGTTATCTCATCTTTAGAACAAAAATTTGATCAGGAAGAATGGCTAGACAAATATGATAAAGAAGATTTAAATGGATTAAAAGTTCTATTACAAAACTTCATTGATAGTCTTGAAATTTTAATTATCTCAGATATAGACATTCCACAGGCGAAGTGGATTGAAATCGATACAAAAGGAAAGAACAATGCTGTTTACTTATATTGTGAACCGACAGATATTTCATCACTTCTTGCTGAGCAATTTTTTGATGAAAAGGAAAGTGTTATTTTAACTAGTGCTACGTTAACAATGGCTAATTCCTTCTCTTTTATGGTGGAAAGGTTAGGTTTATCAAATAAACCTTACATTACTCAAAAAATAACCTCACCATTTTCGTATCGAGATCAAGTACAATTATTGATACCAAATGATTTTCCAGAAATTAATTACAGGAACATGGATGATTTTATATTGGCTACAAGTGAAACCATTTTAGATTTGGCTAATATTACTGACGGAAGAATGTTAGTACTTTTTACATCTTATGATATGTTAAAACAGTCGTATAAAATACTTAAAGAGAAAATGGATATGGGTCAATATATGCTTATTGCACAGGGGATAACAAGTGGAAGTAGATCAAGATTAAAGAAAAACTTCCAATCCTTTAACCAATCTATACTTTTAGGAACCAGCTCTTTTTGGGAAGGAGTCGATATACCGGGTGATGACCTTTCTTGTTTAATGATTGTTAGGTTACCATTTCAACCACCTAACCATCCGGTTTATGAAGCAAAAGCTAATTATTTAAAAACAAAACGTAAAAATCCTTTCATGGAATACTCGCTACCAAATGCTGTTATTCGTTTTAAGCAAGGGTTTGGTCGATTAATACGATCTTCCAATGACCGTGGAATTGTTTTTGTTTGTGATGCTAGGGTAATAAAAGCGCGGTATGGAAAATATTTTATAAATTCTATTCCAGAAGTACCTATTACGTTTGATTCCACGAATGAGCTTATGGAAAAAGCTAAAAAATGGTTTTGAACAAGCCTTTCGTAGGAAATTAGATGAACTTCCAAAGTAAACTTAATTATTTTAAAAAAAATACTGATGCAGGAGCATCAGTATAAATGTTTTTTGTAATGGTAGGGGTGTAGAAATTTTTTGTTGAAATTTTATAAAATAAAGCAAATCATTTTTAAAATTGGTATACTAAAGATGCTTCATCTTCATAATATCAACTAATATTATTGTTCACTGTTTTATTGGATCTATAATTAGCAAATTTTGATAATGGATGAGGAACTTTTAATCGGAGGTATATGATGGATCAACATAAAACTAAGACACTTGCCACAGTCAAATTAGAGCATTCATCAGAAATTTATAAAATCGTCGACATTTTAAATCGAACTCTAAAGGGTGATGATTTAATGTTCGGATTAGCATTGGATGAGGAAAATGAAAAACAAGCAGTTTTCACAATCTACAGGACTTAATTGGATACAAAAGTCTTTCATAATTTTTATTGCAATCATTGTAGTTGCTGTCATTTTTGGTGTATATTTATATCTAGGTACAATGAAAAATAAAACAGCGAATTTTGAGCAAACCAAAGAAGTGATTTTGGAGCAAACACCTATTACCAAGGTAGATAAGATCGAGTTATACCATGGAGATGAAGCATACCATTTAGTTTATGGAAGTGATAAAAAAGGGGAAGAACAAATTATCTTTTATCCATTAAAAGGGAAGGAAAAGGACATTACAACAATTAGCATGTCAGAAATCATTCCTAAAGAACAAATCTTACAAAGTTGGCAAAAAAATTGTGCTAATTGTGAACTAAATAAAATTTCTCCTGCCCTGATAAATGATCAATTACTATGGGAGATTACATATTATGACGAGAATGATCGCTATGTTTTAGATTACTTTTCCATTCACGATGGTTCGTCATATGAGCAATATCGATTTAATCGGATGTTTGACTAAAGAGGGGAGACATAGACATGGAATTATCCAAAAGAGTAGAAACGTTAACACCATCATCGACATTAGCTATAACAGCTAAAGCCAAAGAATTGAAAAAACAAGGCTATGATGTGATCGGATTAGGTGCTGGGGAACCAGACTTTAATACACCAGATTATATTTTAGAAGCTGCTAAGGAAGCAATGGATAGCGGAATGACTAAATATACTCCTGCAGGGGGAATAATGGAATTAAAAGAAGCGATTGTCCGTAAGTTTAAACAAGATAATCAGCTTTCCTATTCCACAAATGAAATTATCGTAACCTCAGGTGCTAAACATGCATTATACACATTATTTCAAGTGTTATTAAACGACGGAGATGAAGTAATTATACCTGCTCCTTTCTGGGTTAGTTACCCTGAACAAGTGAAATTAGCTGGAGGTACTCCTGTATTTGTTTCTGCGTTAGAGGAAAATGAATTTAAATTAACTCCAGGTGAATTGAAGAAGGCAGTTACAGACAGAACAAAAGCCGTCGTTATTAACTCACCAAGTAATCCAACTGGTATGATGTATAGTAAAGAAGAATTAGAAGCTCTAGGAAAAGTTTGTTTAGACCATAATATTTTGATTATTTCTGATGAGATTTATGAAAAACTAATTTATACTTCTGACGAGCACGTGTCTATTGCTTCTATTTCATCTGAATTGAAGGAAAATACAGTAGTTATTAATGGTGTTTCTAAGTCGCATTCAATGACTGGATGGAGAATTGGATATGCTGCAGGACCAGAAGAAATTATTAAAGCAATGACGAATTTAGCATCTCATTCCACTTCTAATCCAACTTCGATTGCACAATTTGCGGCCCTTGCTGCATATCAAGCCGATGAAAGTGCAATAAATGAAATGAAAAAAGCATTTGCCGAAAGATTAGATACCATCTATCGTTTAATTACGGAAATCCCTGGAATTACATGTAAAAAACCTAAAGGTGCTTTCTATGTTTTTCCTAACGTCAAAGAAGCGGTGAAAATGAATGGCTTTTCTAATACAGATGAGTGGGTTAAAGCAATTTTAGAAGAGGAAAAAGTGGCACTTGTTCCTGGTTCTGGATTCGGCTTTGATGACAATGTACGTTTGTCCTATGCGTTAGCAATGGATGAGTTAGTTGAAGCAGCAAAACGAATCAAACGATTTGTTTTAAATCATCAAAATAAGTAATAATATTTTAATTATAAAACCTGTGATTCAGTTAAAATCGACTTCATCATACATTATAAATCCCTTGCCTAAGCAAGGGATTTATTCGTTTTTGTGATATACTAGTAATGAGGTGCTTTACATGTCAAAGTCTTATTCAATTCAACAAGTTTTGTTTGATCAAATTCCTATTCCTGTTGAATTACTCAAGCATTACAGATTCTTAGGTTTAACAGAAGTAGAAACAATGGTCATCCTTCAATTATTTAATTTTTTGAAACAAAATAATGATTTTCCCACACCAAATGAAATTGCAAATCATATGTCGATTGACGAGAAACAATGTGCACAGATTTTACGAAAATTGATTCAAAAAAATCTACTTACGATTGAACAAAAAGAGAATGAACAGCATATTTTAAGTGAGTCTTATTCCTTACAACCATTATTTGATCAATTATATAGTAAGGAATTAGAAGAGAAGGAAAGTTCAGATGGAACCATTTTTATATTATTTGAACAGGAATTTGGTAGACCTTTATCACCTTTCGAAATAGAAATGATTAATGGGTGGCTAGACGAGGATCAAATTGAACCAGCTTTAATTAAAGCCGGATTACGCGAATCTGTACTTATGGGTAAATTAAATTTTAAATATATTGATCGTATTCTTAGGGAGTGGAAGAAGAAGGGAATTCATACAGTTGACCAAGCCAGAAAACAAAGTAGAAATTATCATGGTCAACAAACAATAAAACAAGAAAATGCTCCTAAAAAAAGCGATACATCTATTTATTATAATTGGTTAGAAGGGGAAGATTAGTAAGATATGCTAAATAAAAAGCAAATAAGATTTTGTTTGGACAAAATGGCAGAAATGTTTCCTGAAGCAAAAGGGGAGCTAAATCACTCTAATCCTTTTGAACTAGTCATTGCCGTATTACTCTCAGCACAATGTACAGATAAATTAGTAAACAAAGTTACGGAAAATTTATTTAAAAAATATAAAACACCTGAAGATTATTTAGCTGTATCATTGGAAGAATTACAAGACGATATTAAATCTATAGGGTTATATCGAAATAAGGCGAAAAATATTCGAAAGCTTTGCCAAGTCTTGGTAGATAAATACCAAGGAGAGGTACCAAGAACAAAAGAAGAACTAATGACACTTGCAGGTGTTGGAAGAAAGACTGCTAATGTTGTTGCTTCCATAGCTTTTAATGAACCGGCAATTGCTGTTGATACACATGTGGAACGAGTTTCAAAGAGACTAGGGATTTGTAGGTGGAAAGATTCTGTTATTGAAGTAGAAGAAACATTAATGAAAAAAATCCCAAGAGAAGAATGGAGTATTACTCATCACCGCATGATATTTTTCGGTAGATATCATTGTAAAGCAAGAAATCCCAATTGCCCGGAATGTCCACTATTGGAAATATGCAGAGAAGGACAAAAGAGAATGAAAACAACAAAGGCGCAAGCGCCCGTTTAGTGACGTATAGACTGCGCCTGGCCATGCCAGGTGGTCCGATGTTGCCGCGTAAAGCGGCGGTTTTAATCGGACATTCCACTACCGTAAGAGATAAAGGAAACGCGGTTAGCGTAAGCGAATTGATGTTGACTTTCACCGCAAGGGTATAAGTGCGACTAAGCCTCTGGTTTCACCATCGGCAAGTCTTCTTTATCGTGTCATGAGGTGAAGGAAGTCTACTAGTCACTGGGCGCTGGAGCCGGACGTGGCTATTTCTGTATCTAAGTTATCCAAAGCCGTACAAATTTTATAATTTCCTAGACAACAAGAGGATAACCCCTTTATGGAGTTATCCTCTTGTTTTATGCTTCGTTATTTTCTTGTTCCTCATCTTCATTTTGATTTTGATCAGCTTCAACAGGTTCCTCTTCGTTTTCGTTTTCTTCTGGTTCGTTTTCATCCACTTCAGATTCCTCAGGATTTTCCTGTTGTGGTTGTTCTTCTTCTACCGGTGGTTCCTCTTCAGGTTGCTCAGGTTCCTCTGGCTGTTCGGGTTGTTCCGGCTGTCCTTCAGCTTGTCCCGGAACTTTAAATGAAATTGATCTAGATTCACCTCGAACTCCGCTATTTTCTCCATTTTGACCAATAGGGGTTACTTGGATATTATACGTTTCCCCAGGTGTAGAATTACCAATATCAATTCCATTTGCTTCTACATTATTGGAATGTACTTGGCCATTAACAGATACTTCAAATAGTGCTGGTGGACCATTATAATCCCATGAAGCTCTAATGATGCCACTATCTTCTATATAATCGGCTGAAAGATTTTCAACTGGTTTCATATTTCCTTCATCATCTTCTTCACCAGTGTCAATTGTAACTTTTGCTGTTACAGGATCACTTGTACTTCCGTCCGATTTATTAACTGCAACAACTTGTATTTGATAATCACCTGGTTCTACCTTGTTAATGACTAACGAGGTATCTTCTGTAGTTGACAATTCTTTCATTTCTTTCCCATTTTCACTAACACTAACAGTGAAGTTTACATCATCATCATGTTTATAATCCCAAGATACGTCGATAGATTTTGCTTCTTCATTGTATTTAGCATTTAAGTTTGAAACAGGCTTCAATTTATCATATGTCTTCGATACACTAGTTGGTTCAGTGCCTTTAACAAACAGTTCGGTAACAATTCTTGATGATGGTGTATTTGCACTTGGCTTTCTAGCAGGGTTAGATCCTTTTTCTACTTTTGCCTCCACCACAGAATCTGGTTTCTTAAAGTCTGGTGTATCAAGTCCTTCTGAGATTTTAGTCATTGCATGTTTGAAAAGTTGTTGCGATATTTTAGTATCAGGAAGCGCAGCACGCTTAGGTTTGTTTTCATCATCTAATACATATCCACCCGTCCAGGCAGCAATTGTATAGTATGGAGTGTATCCAGCAAACCATGAATCAGGTGAGCCACCACCTTCTAAGTTTGTTGTCCCTGTTTTACCTGCGACAGGAAGTCCCGGAATATTAGCCTGTTTACCTGTACCATTTGTTAATACGCCTTTTAACATATCTGTTACCATGTAAGCTGTATAATCGGCCATTACCGCTTTAGGTTTAGGTGCTAAATCAACTGTTTCACCATCTGGAAATTCTACTTTACTTACTGCATATGGCTCATTGTAAACTCCTTCATTACCGAAAGCACGATAGGCTCCTGCTAATTGAAGTGGAGTAACATTTGTAGATGTACCACCAATTGCATCACGGACATTAATTTGATTGTCAGCAAATTTAATTCCTAGACTTTCAGCAAACTTTTGTGCATTACCTGCCCCAACTTCATCAAATAGTTTTGCAGTAGGGACGTTTAATGATTGTTCCAATGCATATCTTGCACTTATCCAGCCAGCATAACTACGATTCCAGTTTCTAATCGGATTAGATCCGTTTGGTTCATATGGTTTGTCGTCATTAATTTGATGGTAAGTAGAAATCTTGTTATATTCAATTGCTGGACCATAAGCCATAATAGGTTTCGCTGTTGATCCAATTTGACTTCCACCTTGGGTTGCGTAATTTAATTCACCGTATTGCTTAGGGTTTAATCTACCGCCGATTGCTTGTATTCCACCGGTTTTGGTATCTAATACAACCATAGCTCCTTGCATATTTGGCATTTGTTCGAGTGGATAATTTATTGGATTTTCATCGCTATCTTCAAGTAAAAATTCTACATATTCTTGTGCTCCAGTGTCTAGGGTAGTATGGATTACTAAACCGTCTGTGTTTATATCTGCACCATTTAGTTTTTCTTTTATTTCAGCTTCTACTTGTTGAACAAACGCTGCATATTTAAATGTATCTGGCTCTTTATCGGTTAGAAGTGATGCTACATCTACTTGTCTAGCTTCGTTTGCTTCAGCTTCTGTAATCTTATTATGACGAACCATTAGCTTTAATACAGTATTCATTCTTTCCTTCGTTAATTCAGGATTTTGAAATGGATTATAAGCAGTTGGACGCTGTGGTAAGCCTGCTAAAATAGCAGCTTCCGGTAAAGTTAAATCATGTAAATCTTTTTTACCGAAGTAATTTTCGGCAGCTTGTGCGACCCCGTAAGCATTGGCGCCGTAAAAGATTTTATTTAAATACATTTCCAAAATTTCCTCTTTAGAGTACTTTCTCTCAAGCTTTAATGCTAACCATTGTTCCTGTACTTTAAGTTTAATCTTTTTCTCAGGTGATAAAAATGATTTCTCTACAACTTGCTGTGTAATGGTACTTGCTCCTTGTGAACCAAATCCATTTACAACGTTGCCTAATATAGCTCCGCCAATTCTTCTAAGGTCAATACCATGGTGCTCAAAAAATCTAGCATCTTCTGTAGCAGTAACCGCATCGATTAAAATTTGTGGAAGGTCTTCATATTCCACTTTTTTACGATTTGCACCTAATTCTGCAAATTGTTCTCCGTCTTTATCTAATAGGACGGAAGCATATGGATCCTTTAACATTGTCTCATCAATATCAGGAGCGGTAGCAATCCAGTAAGCCCCAACTGCACCTGTTCCGATTCCTATTACCAATATAAAAATAACGATTCCTAATAATATTTTTTTCCATATAGGTTTTTTGGTTGATTTTTTTTGTTTTCTTCTAGCTGAACGAGTTTGGCCCTTTTCTGCCATAGCTCTAACCTCCACTCTTTAAAATAACAATTATATAATGCGAAAAATTATAGAAAATTTGACATTCGCTTTTAAGTTTTAGCGAATGCCTTAGTTGCACTTATGCAGGAAGAACTGTTTCCTTTCTGCTAAAAATATAATTGATCTATAATTGCTAAATAGTCCACACGTTCTTGGTATTTAAAAGGTATCTCAAAAGCATTTTCTTTAAAATGTAAATAGGGAATCGATTTCTTGCCACCATTCATTTTGTCTTTCCAGTATTCCAAAAGTTTTGTTCCTTGAAGCAGATATGTTTCATCAAAAGTAGAAAATCGAATAATAGTAAAACAGATACCACCATGATTAAGAATAGAATTCATGTGTTTTATTTGATGGTCATGAATATTTGCCAGTGGAAAATAGGTTTTATTTTTTGTTTCTTTTGCTTCAAAGTCTACATATTTTCCACGATATAAGCCATTATAATCTGTAGTAGAAGCTTGCTTAAAGTACGCTTCAGTAATGACAGCTGCACTTCGATTAGGATAATTCACTTTAACAATCTGTACCGGTGTAGGTTTTTTATGAATAACTGCTCGATTGGTCTCCAAATAGTACTGATTCGTTACATTAATATCGTCCTCTAGTGACATACCTCTATTACTGAAACTGTGATTCGGTTTTGATCTACTTTTTTTACTAGTCATGTTCTTTTTTTTACCATTTGGATAATTCATTCATATCCTCCTAATCTACAGTATCATACCAAAAAAATAGACAAATGATAACTATAAACTACAACTCTAAAGGAAATGTTTTACCTTTATTATATATCATTGGCGAAAAATGCACAGACTTTAAACACTATAATCTTTCTTGTTGATACCTTCGAAAAATATATTACGAAATTCTTTATTTAATTATAGGGGTTAAATAGCCACTATAAAGGTCCTACGATAACAAAATATATCCTTATTTTGTACTTTTATATTAATGGTTAGTATAGCAACACAAAACCAATGGTCATTCAAAGAAGAGGACCATTGGTTTTCATTTAGCAAGATTAGAAAGTATAAAAATTTAGCCTATAAATCTTGTCATAGAGAAGGCCACGTCCAGCTCCAGCGCCCAGCGACTAGCGAGACTTCCTTCACCTCCGTGCGATAAGTCAACATCGACTCACTCCGTTCGTCGTGTTTCCTTTATCTCCTACGGCTCAGTCCAGTCCGTACGTCGCTAAACGGGCGCTTCCGCTTTTGTTCTTAAGTTGAAGGTCGGTTTGGACCATTTAATTTCTTATCACCTTTAATTTCTGATTTAGATTTACGTTGTTGTTTTTCCTGATTTAATATTTGTTTGCTTTTACTCATTTTTAAACCCCTCCTTCATTTATATTGTGTCTAATTTCATAAAAAAGATTTAGGATTTCCACTTCTTTTGTACGTTTTTTTCTAGTTTTGTCGAAGGGGAAGGAGTTTAAACGCATTTACAGAATATGTTGTTACTAAGCTAAATGGGAATGGGGTGATGGTATGTCAGTTGCAGCACGAAAATTAGACCAATACGCGAATGGTATTAGTATTAATCAATTTGAATCCTCCTTACAACAGATTTCAGATCAGATCCGTATAATGGATGAAAAATTAAACATGAAAACGGAAAATGAAATTTCCTATCGTTACGAAAATCAACAGTATGAAATTTCCAAACTAGAAAATTCTATTAAGAAGTTTATATAATATCCGCTTTAAGGAAAATATGTTAAAGTAAAAAAAGGAATACTAATTAAAGGCGGAAGTTTATGGATTTATTTAAAAATACAGAGTTACTTTTGAATCATTTGATGCATCTTAAGGAATTTTTTGAAGAAGGGAAACCTCCGGATAATATTCGAGATAAAGCTTTCTTCCTCCAGGTAAAGGAAGAAGTAACTCCAATTTATGAATTGTTAGAAGAGTGGGAGGAACAAGCTTTAAAGTCGGTTAAAAACCGAGAGGTGAACATACACCCCGGACAAGTTAATTCTACAAAGGAAAATATGGATCTACTTATCATGCATAGTTATTACAAAGATATACGAAAAAGAAGGTATATGGAGTATCACAAATCGATTCGATATATATTTGAACAAATCATACATGAACTTAAATAAAGGTGAGTGTTGCTAATGTCTACATCAAATTTAATTCAAGAAGCAATTAACATACGAAAAAATGCATATGTTCCTTATTCAAAATTTCCCGTAGGTGCTGCTTTAAAAACAAAATCTGGTAAAATTTATACTGGGTGTAATATTGAAAATGCCGCTTATTCTGTAGGGTGTTGTGCAGAAAGAGTAACCATATTTAAAGCGTTGTCAGATGGTGAAAGTGAATTTATTGAAATGGCGGTTGCTGCGGATACCGATAGACCTGTTCCACCATGTGGTGCCTGTCGACAAGTAATGAGTGAATTTTTTAACAAAGATATGAAAATATATCTAACCAACCTAAAACAAGAAACAAAAGAGGTTAAAATGGAGGAATTATTACCATTTTCGTTTGGACAACATGATTTATTTAGTTAATATAAACAGGAAGCTGAACCTTACATTCAGTTTCCTGTTTTACACATAAAATAGAATTATTTCACTTTTTCAGCAGGATTTGGAGAAAATAAGAAATGAAGTATGATATAATGTATTTACATAGACACGAATAGTAATAAAAGAGATATATGTAATTAGTGAAGAATTATGAGGTGATACGGATGAGTGTTAAAGGTGTTCGTTTGAGTGGTAAAGATATTCTTGAAAAGGATTTTAAAACTGGAATGCGAGGATACAATCAAGAAGAGGTAGATGAATTTCTTGATATCATTATTCAAGATTATGATTTACTTCAACAGGAGATAAACAGATTACAGCAAGAGTTAGATAAACTGAAGAAAAATAATGATCATGAACAACCTACAAGGGTAAGAGCACCACAGCAACCTACACAAGTAAATTATGATATTTTGAAACGATTATCTAATTTAGAAAAAGCTGTTTTTGGGAAAAAGTTTGTTGATTCAGCAGAAAACTAAACCATCATACCACAATCTACCATTGAATAGTTCGTCTATGCATGTTATGATATAAACATAATTTAATTAGATACTCACGTAATCGCTGTATGATTAATCATGCAGAGGAAAGTCCATGCTCACACAGACTGAGATGTCTGTAGTGTTCGTGCTTGACGAATTCATAAGTCAAGGTAGCTTTTAGGGCTAACGGCAGGATGTATTCCTAAGTCATTTTAGATATGGAATCTAATCCTTGAAAGTGCCACAGTGACGTAGCTGGAATGGAAACATTTCAGGTGGAACGAGGTAAACCCCACGAGTGAGCAACCCAAATAATGGTAGGGGCATCCTTTACTAGGGAATTCAACCGAACGAGGGACAAGTATTTTACTTGTAGATAGATGATTACGCCCGGAGTACGAGGTTAGACCACCGTTTGCAGTACAAAGGGACAGAACATGGCTTATCGAGTATTTAATTGGTCTTAAGTACGTTTTCCTAAACCTTTTTTATAGCGAATGCTATAGAAAAGGTTTTTTTGCCTTTAAGTGTGGTAAACTATAGTAATAAATTTTTTATTTGAAAGGAATTATATGATGCGAACTGTAACATTAATAGCAACTGCGGCAATGGGTTTAGAATCCGTTGTGGCAAACGAAGTGCGAAATCTAGGTTATGAGGTGGAAGTAGACAATGGTAAAGTAATTTTTGATGCGCCTATCTCAGCGATACCGAGATGTAACTTATGGCTTAGAACTGCTGATAGGGTTAAAATCTTAGTAGGAGAGTTTCAAGCTACTTCCTTTGATGAATTATTTGAAGGTACCAAGCATTTACCTTGGGAGGAATACATTCCAGAAGATGGACAATTCCCTGTTTCAGGTAAGTCTGTCAAATCCGAATTACATAGTGTACCTGACTGTCAGAAGATAGTAAAAAAGTCGATAGCTGAAAAATTGAAATTAAAGCATGGTGTTGTCTATAAAATGCCGGAAACAGGTGCAATGTATAAAATTGAAGTATCCATTCTTAAAGATATTGCAACCTTAACCATTGATACTTCTGGAACTGGCCTTCATAAAAGGGGATATCGCGTTGGTCAAGGGGAAGCACCACTAAAAGAAACAATGGCTGCAGCACTCATTTTATTAACCAACTGGAAACCCGATGATCCATTTATTGATCCGTTTTGTGGTTCAGGTACGATTCCTATTGAAGCAGCATTAATAGGACAAAATATCGCTCCAGGATTTAATCGAGATTTTGTTTCTGAGGAATGGCCATTAATAAAGAAAAAACACTGGGAAAAAGCATTTGAAGAAGCAGAAGATCAGGCCAACTATGATCAAAAACTATTCATTACAGGTTCCGACATAGACCATAAAATGATAAACATTGCTGAAAATAATGCAATTGAGGCTGGATTGGGTGATTTAGTTACTTGGAAGCAAATGCAGGTAAATGACTTATCGATAAAGGCTAATAATGGATATATTGTGGGGAACCCTCCTTATGGACAAAGACTAAGTGATAAAGAATCCGTAGAAGAAATATATCGTGGTCTTGGTAAGGTTATGGAACAACATCCATCTTGGAGTGTTTATATATTGACGGCTTATGAAGAATTTGAGAAAGCCTATGGTAAAAATGCAACCAAGAAGCGCAAATTATTTAATGGATTTATTCAAACGAATTATTATCAGTATTTTGGGGAGCGTTCTTAATTTTTTCCATATTAAGGTATGGGGGCTGAAAATGCTTATTCAGCCCCGATATTAGCCCCAATTGTAATTTACCGCTGAAATTTCACTCATCGTTTAGGCACTCCTTGACTTTCCACATCTCACACATTTATCAGTAAAGTAGTTATATTTATGTTTCTTAAATAATAATTTGCAAAAAATAGCTTTTATGTTCATTTCGTAACTCCCTTTAATGTTTCTAAGCCACACTCAAGGTTATCACTTGGTGGTTACAACCACGTTACCAATCATTTAATTTATCATGTTTATTTTATTACGGAGTTAGAATTTTAGTACAACTTTAATTTCTATCATCACATTACTTACTTTCCTTTGGATGCGGTAGAATGGAAGCGATGCAAGTACTTATTGTTTTGTACCTCGCGATTACAAGAATATGACAAACCTTTTAATACGCTAATAAATGGTTGAAATTAGACATCTTACCATGATGTCTTTTTTTATATTAATTCTGAGCACCACTACCCCTATGAATGATAACCCTTATTTTGGGAGAACATAAAAATGGGAAAATAAGATAAAAGGGTGATAGAATCCATGCCTTATATTTGTTCCATAGGTACCGCCACACCACGATATAATATGAATCAAGAAGAAATCAAACGATTAGTAAAAGATATATTTAGTTATACAAGTAGACAAGTGGAAAGATTGCTACCGGTTTTTGATAATGCTTATGTTCATGATCGACAGTTTGTAGTTGAAAAATCATGGTTTACAAAAGAGCATAGTTTTGAAGAAAAGAATCATTTATTTCAAAAACTAGCAAAAGAATATTCGGTTCAAGCAATTGATCAATGCTTACAAAACCACGATTTTCTTACTGATGCTATTCCATATGAGGCAATCGATATGATTATATTTGTTTCTAGTTCAGGAATATCAGCTCCTTCGATGGACGTTCATATTATTAATGAGCGTGCCTTTCGTAAAGATGTTAGACGTTTACCTCTATGGGGATTAGGTTGTGCAGGAGGGGCGATGGGGTTGTCCACTGCTTATGATTGGATTTCTGCCAACCCTGATAAAACAGCCCTAGTAGTATGTTGTGAATTATGTAGTCTAACTTTCCAAAAGGGGGATGTGAAAAAGAGTAACATTGTTGGAACTGCCATATTTGGCGATGGAATAAGTTCGGCTTTGGTTGTTGGGGAAAAATCTCGCTATTTAACCTATAGAAAAGTAGCATCCCCAAAGATTGTTTCAACCAGTTCTTCATTGAAACCGAAAAGTATCGATGTGATGGGATGGGATGTAACAAATAGTGGCTTAGAAGTCATCTTTTCCAAAAGCATTCCATCGCTTGTACAATCCTTTTGGAAAGAACATATCGAATCCTTTTTACAAGATCAGCATTTATTTGAAAGTGATATTTTCTCCTATATTGCTCATCCAGGTGGTAAAAAGGTACTCGAAGCTATGGAACATGTCTTACAAACCACTAATAATAAACTAAAACATTCTTATAAAGTGTTATCGGAGCATGGAAATATGTCTTCTTCTACTGTTTTGTATGTTTTAGAAGAATGGATGAAGGAGAAAGTGGGCAATAATAATAGAAGTATCCTATCTGCATTAGGACCTGGTTTCAGCTCAGAATTACTATTATTGGAGTGGGATGAATGATGCACAGTTTGTTCTTATGGCTTCTCTTTATTTTTATTATTGTCCAAAGATTAGTGGAGCTAATAATAGCGAAAAGAAATGAACAATGGATGAAGGCAAACGGAGGGATTGAAAAGGGTAAAGAACATTATAAATGGTTTATCGTTATACATAGTTTATTTTTTATATCTATTCTCGCTGAAGTTGCAATACGAGGTACGGATGGGTATGTGTTAAACAACTTTTTATTTGCGCTCTTTTTGCTTATACAATTAGCAAGGGTATGGTGTATTCAATCATTAGGAAGATTTTGGAATACAAAAATTATCGTTTTGCCGAATGTCGCATTAGTGAAACGGGGGCCGTACAAATATATTAAACATCCTAATTATGTTATCGTTGGATTAGAGCTAATAGTCATACCGCTTCTTTTCGGCGCCTATTACACTGCTTTAATGTTTCCCCTCTTTCATTTGATGTTGATGAAAGTTAGAATTCCTTTAGAGGAAAAGGCTTTGGGAAGGGTAAAGATTAATAAATAAAAGGCTGTTTTCATAGGCAGCATAATCAGACGCTTTTCCGGAATACGGAAAAGCGTCATTTTTAATGGAATAAAGGATTGAATTAAATAAGATGTTTTAAATTAATGGTAATATTAGCTTTTTAATAAATAGTTGGTATCAAACCACCGTCCATTCGAACTGCTGTACCTTTCATAGCACCTGAATGTGGGCTGCTTACAAATGCAACCATTCTTCCTATCTCGAAAGGACGAATAAACCTTTCAATATGTGAATCAGGTAAATTAGACAATACAAAGTCCTTTTCAATTTGTTCGAAAGACTTACTAGAATTACTATATATGTCTTTGAGTATATTTTCGACATTCTCCGACAATGTTGGTCCAGGCATTATGGTATTAATTGTCACTTCTTTGCCCTTGGTTAAAAATGATAATGATTTGGATAAAGATAAAATCATTGATTTAGTTACAGCATACTGTGGCATATTTCCTGAAGGCATGACAGCTTCTTCACTAGCAACAAAAATAATTCTGCCAAAATTTTTATTCAGCATTTTATCTATATAAAACCTTGACATGTTATCAGCAATAAGAAAATTCGTGTCAAAATATTTCTTCCAAACTTCATCATTAACTTTTTCATAAGTCATCATTTCGTATATTCCTAAATTATTCACAAGAATATCTACATTAGGATGATTATTGTATATATTTTCTCTTTCATCTTTGTTCAATAGATTACCAAAAGCATTTTGAGGATTAGTTTCTGGATATTTTTTCTTTATGTCATTAACAACAATTTCTACTTCTTCATTGTTTCTACCGTTAACTAAAACATCCACACCCTCTTTTGCAAGTTCGAAAGCTATTGCCTTTCCTATCCCTTTAGTTGATCCAGTAATAAGTGCACTTTTATTCTTTAATTGTAGATCCATTATATTATCTCCTTTAATTAGCTATACTTAATACATTTAAATAAAAAGTAATCGTATTGCGAACAAAACTTTCTTTTGTGTTTTTTTCATTTTCAACTAAACTAAAGTAAATTTGAGGGTCAAAAATGTGCATCAATTGATGTGATAAATAGTTATTAGGTAGAGAAGAGTTTATTTCGTTTTTTTCCTTACCTTCTTGTATGATTAGCGAAAAATTATTTATGACCTTATCGATAATTGAATTTAATTCATGGTGATATTGCACATTAAATAACTTATGCATATAAAGAAATTGATCCTTAGTAAAGTCAAAAAAGTCACTGTCAAACCCATAAATTATTATTTTTTTTATTTTATCTCTTGTAAGATTTTCGTTTTTGTCTATTAGTTCTACCTTATGATTAAATTCTTCCAATTTAGGTTTCAAAATGTTAAAAAGTAGTTCCTCTTTAGATTTAAAATGCAAATATAAAGTGCCTTTTGCGACATCTGATTCTTTCGCTATGTCATTCATAGTTACTTTATCGAAACCTTTTAATCTAAATAATGTTTCTGCATGATTTAGGATTGTTTTATTTCTTTCATAAAATATTTTGTCCATTCTTTGCGACATTAACAAAAACCACCTTTTCTGACTGATGGTCATTTTTGACCTGTAGTCATAATAGTATATTTTTGTTGATTAAGCAAGAAATATCAGTTTTAAAATAAATTTATAGAATAGTGTCCAGAAAACCGTCAATTTCTTAACACATAAAAATTTAAATATATTTCTAGCTTTCTATATGCTATAAGTGTTCATAAACTGAAGCCTTGTAATAGGGCAAATCAATCATTTTTGGGATGATTGTACCCATGAAAAGTAAAAGGCGCATAAACTGGATATACGATGAAAGGAGGTTAACAGATGTCTTCTCACAATCCATATCAGCTTAGTTGGTACCCTTATAGTCAAAGCCCGGGACCTATTGACAAACAAGGTGGACACCAAGGGCATGATAGTACTGACGTGCAGGAAATGGGAACAAAAGCTCAAAGTGATATGTATGGATCAGGTATTTTACCAGCGCATACACTTCCTTTCCAGGATACAGCCAGCCAAGGTTATACTTCATCAAATCCAGCTAGTACCAATCCTAGGTCATTATCAGACATACAGGACATGAGGCAAATGATGATCAATCTTGAGAATCAACTATATCGGCTTAATCAATTGATAGAACTGAACAATCAACTATTGCAATCGATGTGTAATCAAGAAGATACCAAATACGTCCAGGGAAGCGGTGGCGGTGCAATTATTGTACGGATGTAAAGAAGTTATAAAAGGTGAGGGAATTTAAATTGGAGCTAAATGTTAGTTAGTGAAAAAAACTCATTTGCCATTATAAATCGCAAATGAGTTTTTATGCTAATCAGAGCAAAAGTCTTTAGAATACTTACAAATGGTCAATCTAATTGAAGGAATAATAAAAATATACCTCATTGATTAATTATTACCAATTGGCCAAGCGAATGGTGCCGAACCTGGTGGTGCATGTTGAATGATATCCATTATTGGAATCGTATAAGCAAATAGAATTAAGGCAATGGTAATCGCCACCCATAACCTCCATTTTTCTAACCACATTGGCGTTGGCTCTGCATCTTTTTCTTCTTCAGCAATTGGAAATTCTTCATTACCCTTTGGTGAAAAGAAAGCTAATTTTATGAAAATATAGATCATCAAGACAATACCAATAAATAATATGGTTCCACCAATGGCTTGAGCTACCTGATAGGCTCCCCACTCGGCAACTTGCTCAGAACCATTGTATTCTGAAAAAGCAGATCTTCTTGGGCCCCCGAGTAAACCTTGTATATGCATTGCTGCAGACATAATTGTCATTCCGACTGTCCAACATATCGTTTGAATGATTCCAAGTCGATTAACTGACGGTGTTAATTTACGACCAGTAAGGTGTGGGACTAGCCAATAGGTTATTCCGAAAAATGTAAGAATAACAGTTGTTGCAACAGTTAAATGAAAATGTCCCGTAACCCAAATTGTATTATGAATAATGGAATTTAACTGATAAGATGCATTAATTAATCCACCAGCACCACCTGGGATAAAGGCAAGCATCCCTACAAATGGAGCTAAAAATCGTACATCTTTCCATGGTAAGTGAACGAACCATCCAAATAGTCCGCCGAATCCTTTTCTTCTACCCGTAATTTCAAATGTAGCAAACATGGAGAATGCTGTCATTAAACTTGGAACAACAACCATAAATGTCAGTATGATTTGTACAAATTTCCATGTTGTTTGGACTCCTGGTTCTGTTAATTGATGGTGCAGCCCGACTGGTATGGAGAAGAATAAAAATAACACAAATGATAATCTTGCAAGCGAATCACTAAAGATTTTTCCACCAATTATTTTAGGAATAATCGCATACCATGCCATGTATGCAGGTAATAACCAAAAATAGACAAGTGGATGTCCGAAGTACCAAAATAGAGTTCTACTTAATAGAACGTCAATAGTAGCGGCATATCCTAATGACCAAGGAATGAATTGTAAAAGAACGGATGCTGCCACACCTAAAGTTGCGATAAACCACATAATCATATTGATTACTACCATGAAAGCAAGTAATGGAGATTTTTCACCTGGATGTTTTTTCTTCCATACATAAAGTTGACGCCAATTCACAAAACAAGCAATCCAACTACCAATAATAACAAGAGCTAAACCAATATAAAATGCTGGGTGTGCTTGTAGTGGGGCGTAAAATGTATAAAGTACACTTGCTTTTCCATATAAAATCGTTATTGCTGCCATTACGGTTCCGAGTGTCATTACCCAGAAACCAAGCCAAGCTACACGATACTGAGTATCAGATATTCCTACTGTCTTTCCCATTAAAGTATATTGGAAACCGATAATAAAATATGTGGTTAAAACCAGTCCTAATACAACTCCATGTACTGTTAATACTTGATAATAATCAATTCCTGCTGGTAACGTGTAGTAACCAGATCGAACGAGAACTTGTAATAACCCCATAAGCCCACCAACAAAAAGTGCGATAAATGCAAAGCTAATAAATGACATATAAAGGCGGGATTCTGATTTAGATAAAGTTAATGGAAACCTACTATCTTGTTCATATTTTAGTAATTTTTCGATAGCCATTATTCAGTCACCTCCACAGTAGCAAACATCATATGATGTCCGGATCCACAGTATTCGTTACATAATAGCGTATATTCTCCTGCTTTGTTTAACGTAACTTCCATACTACTAATAAATCCAGGTTCAACCATCATGTTTGCGTTTGTACCAGCAATGTTAAAACCGTGAATAACGTCAGGAGTAACTGCCTGAACAAGTACTGTTGATCCTTTTGGAATTTGAATATGTTTGACAGGTTTACCTTCTTCATCTGTTCCTAAATCATAATTAAAAGCGGAAGCAACTACATTCAATACATATTGTCCTTCATCCACTTTTGTTAATCCTAAATTCTCGGGCTTAAAAGATTCTTCAGCTTCAATTTCTTGTGGATCGATTGTAATTCCATGACTTTGTGGATGTGTTCCTAAATAGAAGGCGCCATAACCGAGAATCAATAAGAAAGTAATTAATGTACCAACACCAAAAATCAACCACCATTTTTCATATTTGTGTAAATGCATCTTTTTTCCTCCCCTTTAAAGAAATAACTAACGAGACAAAAATAAACCAAAAACTGCAAACCATGAAGCCACAATAATAAAGCCAACAATAGAGACAGAGATAATGGTTCCTTTTAGATTTGGCTCTTGTGAAGAAGAATTGGGTAGTGTTTTCTTTTTCATCATTTCACCCCTTTTTTCTTTCTAAGTTATCTATCTGTTTTTATCATACACAATATGAAAATAGAATTTATCAAGGTTTCGTACAATTCACACTTTGTTCAAGAACCCTTATTGGCCGTGAGTTATCGATTTTTCTAACTTTTTGGTTGAAAAAGTTTGTGAACATAATGTGATAGAAATAGAATATATGTTCTTATTCTGTCATCTGAATGAGAAAAGGAGAGGAGGGATAAGTGGGGAAAGGGAAGATTTAAAAGTGCAAAAAAGCGGAACCCCTAATGGAGTCCCGCTGTATTATATAAGTTTTTTATTATATTCTATTTTTTTACAACATTAGCAGCTTGAGGGCCACGTTCGCCTTCTACAATTTCAAAAGATACTTCTTGGCCTTCTTCTAAAGATTTGAATCCTTCTTCTTGAATTGCAGAATAATGTACGAATACATCATTTCCATCCTCTAATTGAATGAAACCATAGCCTTTTTCAGCATTAAACCATTTTACTACACCGTTTTGCATGTTAATCCTCCTAAAAACTTTCACGTCGTAAAGGTTGTTCAAAAATCCGGTGAAAATGACACTTCAACGTTTCTAGTTGGCAAGACTCACCGGTACTCACGTATTAATTGCATACGTTCCGTTCCTCAAAGCTACGCCACCTCGAACTGCGACGCACAGGACGTGCTAGTGTCGGCGTTCAACAAATCTTTACGGTGGGGCGAGTAATCGAAGCCCCAGGACGTTGCGACTGACTTTAGCCGACCCCGGTCCTTTTCATCTTCCTTTTTGAACGTTCATTAAAACGTGTTAATACAAAGTAGAGAGACAAAAACATTAAATAAAAAAGGCAACTTTCCACTAGAAGTGTAGGATCATTATTACATCCGCTTCTATTAGGAAGTTGCCTGTTTATTAATGAATCCGTACATCTTCTTTGCTTATGTTTAATATAGCTTATTTGAAAGCGTTAGTCAAGAAATTGCTGCCATATTTTACTAAATCACTTATGACTTTTTGTCTCTACATTTATAACGTTTACAAAATCCGAAGTTTTATACATAATAATATAATTAGAATGAATATGGAGTGTGTGTAGGATGAAAAAAGAGGAACAATTGAATGCAATGCAACAATATGTTAAAGAACTTTTTAAGTTGGATGTTACTGGCCATGATTTTTATCATATGAAAAGGGTTGCGAAAATGGCTAAATTTATAGCCGAATATGAAAATGCAGATGAATTTCTTTGTGAGGCTGCTGCTTGGTTACACGATATTGGGGACTATAAGCTTTTCCAACAACCGAAACAAGTGTTGGAGGAGATGAATCAATTTCTAAAAAACATTTCGTTGAGTGATAATGAAATCGAGATGATTAATGATATTATTCAAAATATATCTTTTAGTAAAGGGAGCATCCCTGAATCGTTAGAAGGTAGAATCGTTCAGGATGCTGATCGATTAGACGCAATAGGAGCGGTTGGTATTGCACGGACTTTTGCATATGGGGGAGCAAAGGGCCAATTCATTTACAATGAAATTCCTCAAGATACATCTATACAACATTTTTATGATAAATTACTAAGACTGAAAGATCAGATGAATACAGAAAAAGCAAAACAAATTGCTGCAGATCGCCATCAATTTATGGAACAATTTTTAGAACAATTTCATAGAGAATGGTAGTAGAAAAATGTCGGAATATGTTAATATAGTGTATTGAATAGTTATAAAAAGATGGAGGTTATTCCGTGATAAAAGGCGAACAAGCTTACTTAGACTTATGTCAACATATACTTGAAAATGGTAATAAACGTGATGACCGAACAAATACTGGAACTTATTCTATCTTTGGACATCAAATGAGATTTGATTTACAAGAAGGATTTCCATTATTAACGACGAAAAGAATCCCATTTAAATTAATTGTCTCTGAACTTCTTTGGTTTATGAAAGGAGACACAAATATTCGTTATTTATTACAACATAATAATAACATTTGGAATGAATGGGCATTTGAAAAATGGGTGAAAAGTGAGGAATACACCGGCCCTGACATGACTAACTTCGGAATTAGATGTCAAAAGGATCCAGAATTTAATGAGCTATTTCAGGAACAAATGGCTCTATTTAAGGAAAAAATATTAACAGATGAAACATTTGCTGAAAAATATGGTCATCTTGGTGCTGTTTATGGAAAACAGTGGAGAAATTGGAAAACATCTCAAAATGAAACGATTGATCAATTAAAAGATCTAATCGAAGGAATTAAACATAATCCAAATTCAAGAAGACATATTGTTTCTGCATGGAATCCAGAGGATATTCCAAATATGGCACTTCCGCCATGTCATACATTATTCCAATTCTATGTAGCGGATGGAAAAATATCCTGTCAGCTATATCAAAGAAGTGGAGATGTATTTTTAGGTGTTCCATTTAATATTGCTAGTTATGCACTACTAACCCATCTAATTGCTAAAGAGTGTAATCTAGAGGTGGGAGAGTTTGTTCATACGTTAGGAGACGCTCATATTTATTCCAATCATGTCGAACAAGTCCGAACTCAACTTGAGCGTGAACCAAAATCTTTTCCAACTTTAAAACTTAATCAGGAAAAACAATCTATTTTTGATTATGAAGTCGACGATATCGAAGTAGTCGATTATAATCCATATCCAACGATAAAAGCGCCAATTGCTGTATAAAATATAGACTAGCAGGAGTGATCTTGATGATTTCACTATTAGTAGCTATGGATAAAAATCGCGTTATCGGCGCCAATAATGATTTACCATGGCATCTTCCTAAGGATTTAAAATTCTTTAAAGAAAAAACCACCGGCAATACAATCATTATGGGGAGAAAGACATTTGATTCCATTGGTAAAGCTTTACCAAATCGTAGGAATGTAGTTATAACAAAGAAGGGTTCTCGCTTTCCGGAGAATATTGAAGTTGTAACGGACATTGATACCGTAGTAAAATGGAATAAAGAAAAACCAGATGAAGAGTTTTTTGTTATTGGTGGGGGAAATATATTCAATCAAGTACTGCCCTTAGCAGATCGTATGTATATTACATGGATTGAAGAAGAATTTGCTGGTGATACGTATTTTCCAGCGTTTTCTGATTCAGACTGGGTTTTGACTACTAAGGTTAAAGGGGATAAGGATGAAAAAAACCCTTATGACTATTATTTCTTACAATATGATAGAAGAAAATGAGTTATGCTTGTCTATTCGAAGGCTAACATGGTAATATTAAATAAAAGTAGTAAAAGGTTTACATAAGTATACTAACAAAAGAAGGTGTCAATATGGGCTTAGGAGCTATTGGAGTTCCAGGTTTGATTTTAATCTTAATTATTGCTTTAGTTGTTTTCGGGCCAAAAAAGTTGCCTGAGATTGGAAAGGCTGCCGGGGAAACACTAAAAGAATTTAAGAAATCCGCAAATGACTTGACTAGTGATGCCAAAGAAGAAATCGATGAAGTGAAAGCTATTGTTACAGATAAAGATGATAAATAATCTCTTGGAGTGTTTATAATGGGTATTGGGTTTCCAGGATTAATTCTAATTTTAATTGTTGCTTTAGTTGTTTTTGGTCCTTCCAAATTGCCTGAGATTGGAAAGGCTTTTGGCTCAACTTTAAAAGAGTTTAAAAAAGCAGTTCAAGACATGAGCGATGATGCGAAAAAGTAGCATATAGGTATATATGTGGAAGGTGTAAGGCCCTGACCTTACATCTTCTTTTGTTCTTATAGAAGGAGTGTTAATATGGGAAAAAACCATAAAAATAAAAAAGAAAGAGACATGGACGTTGTTGGTCATCTATCTGAACTAAGAAATAGGATCATGTTCACGGGAATATTTTTTATTGTCATTTTTATTGCTGGTTTTATCTATATTGAAGATATTTATTGGTTTTTTGCTAAAGAACTTGATTTTAAATTAACAGCCATAAGCCCTGGAGAAATTATCTGGATCTATTTTTCACTTGCTGGTGTAATCGCTCTTGCAGGAACATTGCCAATTATTGCTTATCAAATTTGGGCGTTTGTAAAACCTGGATTGACACCACGTGAGAGGAAGGTTACACTCCCTTACATACCTGCTGTTTTTGTTTTGTTTGTAGCGGGAATGGTTTTCGGTTATTTTCTTTTCACACATTTTATTATTCCGTTTCTTTTGAATTTAAACAATGGAATGTTTGATATCATGTTTACGGTTGATGGGTACTTTAAATTTTTAATACGAGTTACATTGCCGTTAGCAGCGTTATTTGAATTACCAATTGTTGTTATGTTCTTAACTAACTTGGGAATTTTAACTCCAGATTTCATGAAAAAAACAAGAAGATATGCTTATTTTCTATTGATTGTAATTAGTACGATGATTACACCACCAGATTTCTTTTTACCACTATTGGTTTCCGTGCCACTCATCTTAATTTATGAAATAAGCATTACTTTATGTAGTCGAGTATTTCGTAACAAGCAGAAAAAGCATGAAGAATATATGAAATCTGGAAACGTTTATTAGGAAGGGGGAAATATATGCGTTCATTTTACCAGTTTTTAATGACTTATAGAGGTAAGAAAACTCCTGATGACCAGAGTAATTTAGCTGACTGGGCTTTTCGTGACCATAATTTCCCTAAGCATTCTTCTGATTACCATGAAATAAGCAACTATCTTGAATGGAATAGCCCTTTCCCAAACGCACTTATCGTATTTGATGAGCTTTGGGATGCTTATACCGAAAGATAATGATAAAACATTCAGTAGCGATATTAAGCCTACTGAATGTTTTTTTAATAAGATCTCTAATCGACCTAATATGTCAAAAAACAGCAATATATCACAAAACAATTAAAGAAATTTAAATTTCTTGTAGCTTATTGCGCTTACCCAGGAAATAATAGAATATTTCATCATTTTATAAGTGATTTATGTTTTCTTTAGCCTACACACTTTATAGTCATTTATCGTAAAATAGGTTAGATATAAGAATAAAATTTTTCAGGTTTAACATCTAAAAAAGTTAGATATCAAGCAATGGGGAAGGGGATCAATATGTTATTTCCAACTCAAAGACAACAATATAGGTACCCGATGCCACCACCCCGGAATCAATTAGGCTTCGGCAGACCACAACCTCCAAATAGAGGATTCGGACTTCGATCAAGATCAGTTCCTACTAACAATGCAAAACCAAATTTATTGGGACGTCTATTAGGTTCGCAGCAACAGTTCGGAACTGGAGGTATATCAGCGGGAGGGGGGCTTTCAAAAACCTTAGGAAATATTCAACAAGTATTAAATGTCGTTCAGTCCACGGCCCCAATCGTTCAGGAATATGGACCAATGATTAAAAATCTCCCAGCGATGTACCGTATGATGAAAGCATTTAAAGATATAGATAAAATAGAAGATGCATCTGAAAATGATGACGATAAAGAAGAAAATAAGCAAGGAAATATAGAATTAAATTCTGATGAATTAGCAGATGATTCTATTAGTACAGAAAAAGAAAAATCGGAAAGTAATGAAGAGGTTATATCACAAAGTTCTAAAGAGGAAAAAGGCCTTTCGACACCAAAATTATTTATTTAAGCAGAGCGCTTGCATTTTTCTATAAAAAAAGGAAGAATAGAAATAAACATCCTAAAAATGGAGGTACGAAGATGGCTTCAAATATAGAAAAGGCGACTTTTGCTGGTGGTTGCTTCTGGTGTATGGTTGAACCATTTGATACTAGACCCGGTGTAGAAAATGTAATCTCTGGATATACAGGTGGAAATATAGAAAATCCTACGTATGAACAAGTCTGTTCAAATACAACAGGACATGTAGAAGCTGTTCAAATCACATTTGACCCAGCCATCATGCCATATGAACGACTTGTTGATACGTTTTGGCAGCAAATTGATCCAACAGATCCAGGTGGACAATTCAATGATCGTGGAGAATCATACCAAACTGCAATTTTCTATCACAATGATGAACAAAAGGCAATTGCTGAGAGTTCTAAGCAGGCACTTGAGGAAAGTGGGAAATTTTCTAAACCAATTGTAACTAAAATTTTACCTGCAAAACCATTCTATCCTGCAGAAGAGAATCACCAAGATTATTATAAAAAGCAATCTTTCCATTATAGATTATACAAAAAAGGATCTGGAAGAGAAGATTACATTAAGTCAACATGGGGCATGAGCGTAGATAAATCTAAATTGAAAGAACAGCTCACCCCAATTCAATATCATGTAACGCAAGAAAACGGAACGGAAAGACCTTTTCAAAACGAATATTGGAATAACACAAAAGAAGGTATATACGTTGATGTCATCTCAGGTGAAGTGCTATTTTCTTCTAAGGATCAATATGATGCGGGATGTGGTTGGCCAAGCTTCACCAAACCAGTTGATTCTTATCAAGTAACAGAACATCTCGATCAATCACATGGTATGATACGTACGGAGGTCCGCAGTCGAAAAGCTGATTCACATCTAGGACATGTATTTGAAGATGGGCCAAGGGAGACTGGAGGATTACGGTATTGCATGAATTCTGCAGCGATGAAATTTATCCCTAAAGAAGAAATGAAAGAAAAAGGATATGCAAATTATCTGTATTTATTTGAATAAAAATATAAGTTTACCATAACTTTATTATGTTAACTAGTAACGGAGTGATAAAAAATGATGCATTTAAAATGGGAAAATAACGAGACAATAAAACAAATCGAATGTGTACACGCGAATGCAAAGAAATTTATGGTTGATAATAAATTGACACCTGGAAAAATCTACGATGTGAAAAATGAGACAGATGAATTTTACTTTATAAAAGATAATAGCAATCGAATTGGCGGTTATTTAAAAGAGTATTTCAAAGAAGTAAAATAGTATGGGAACTCCCAACAGTTAGATTCACTTCTAACTGTTGGGGGTATTTATTTGCGTTATTTATGGATAATTAAATAATTGATTGAAAGATGAATCTTTTATTTTATTGTAGAAATAAGTTATACTATCTAATGGAGAATCGTATTTTGCAATGAAGGTAGGAGGAGATTGTATTGGCTTTTATTATAACATCACCATGTAAAACCGAAAAAGCTGGAGAATGTGTAGAAGTTTGTCCTGTAGACTGTATTGAAGAAGGAGAAGATATGTTCTATATCGATCCTGATATATGTATAGATTGCGGCGCATGTGAAGCTGTTTGTCCTGTCGAGGCAATTTTCATGGAAGATGAGGTTCCAGAAGCTGAAACGGAATATATCGAATTAAACCGTAAATTTTTTGAGAATAGATAATTTGAGGAAAGTCACTACTAAAAAGTATGTGGCTTTTTTTATTTTTATAAATATGGAATTCAACTGTGTAAGACGTAGTGAAATATATTTACTTTTGTGTCGATTGGGAAGGAAAAATTTTCTTAAACGTCAGGATTGATCTAAATTGTTAAATAAATTTCTTCTAGAAACAGAATTATATATTCATAAAAAAATTAAATTTTATCTCACTATCTTAAGTATACTTTTATTTTGAGATTGATTTTTGGCTTTTAACACGACTTCCTATAATAAAGATTATGTAAACCCGATAAAAATGAAAGCGTACCGAACAAATATCTCACTCCTCTGAGTTACTAGTTACTATAATAAAAATTATTAGGAACTAACTAATACAGCGTCCTTCTAACTTTTGATACTGTACTAATTAGTTCCTGTTGTCAGTAAAGTAATTTGTTTTCATTTTCTGTGAGTGCTTGTTTTTGCGGTACATGTTTCATTAATTCTTTTTCATATGATTGATCTCAAATCTTAAAATACCTAACAGACGATTTTGTTTTCTAGCATAATACTTGAGATTATCTTGTTTACTATACCCTTATAAAAATTTAATTGCTGTCATCTCTACGCCTTTTTCCGCCAAAATGGTGGAAAACGTTACCCATGAATCTATGGTGGTGTGATTTTCTCTCCTCCCTCTCATTCCAACTCTTTACAAAGACGGTTGGTAAGGAGATTTAACGCTTTTGCTCTCGATGGAAGACCTTTCAATCTAAATAAAAGTGTATCTTCTGGTTGAATCTGATACGTATACATATGTTCCTTTAATTTGGGATAGAAGCTAGGAATGCTTATGACAGTTAAAAACTTAATGGCTATCTGATATCTGATCTTTTTAGTTTTCGTATTGATGCACGGAAATTAAAAATTCTAAATACCAACATAAAGACTAATGCAAATATAATATACGTAACACCAACAAGAAAAGAGCTTTGCAAAGGAGGAAGCCATTCCGTTAAAAACCCTGCTCCAATCATTGCAATTCCCATTGAACTATTCTGAAACATAGTTAAAGCACCAAATAGAAATCCCCGTTTGGAAGCAGGTAGTATTTTCATCAAAACAGTATCAAAGCATATATTGCTTATTCCACCTACAAAAGTTATTGAAATGGCAAGCACTATAGCTTGCACAAAAAAGAATGATTGACTAAGTAATAAATGACCTACGCCCTCCAGTAAAATCATTAAAACCCCTATCGCAATATATTTTCCACGAATCCACTTAACCATTGTTGAACTTAAGACAAACCCCATTCCTAAGGCTGCATAAATTAAACCAACTCCTAAATCTCCTTTATCAAAAACCTCTAATGCAATTAAGTTAAATATTACATTATCAACACCATTTGCAAGGGGCATGATGAGTAGCATGACCATCAAAAATACGCGTAATAAAGCAACTCTTATTATAAGAAACCCACTTTCTTTCAATGAAGATTCTACAACTTCAATTTTCGAACTCCTATTAATGTCACATCTTGTTAAACGCCACATTAAAATTGCTGCTAAAAAAAGAAATGCCGCATGGAAGAAAAATAAAACATTCACATTAGATAAAAAAGCGATTATACCTCCAAGAAGTGAGCCAAAAACAAGTGTTACCCCTACAATATTCTGCTCTAAACCATTAATCGAAACTAAATTTTTTTTCAACGATATCGGGAATAATCGAAAATCGAACTGGGTTATAAACTGCCTGCCCACTAGCGATAATAAATGTACTAAGATACAACAAGCCCAACTGTTCTGTAATTGCTGCCCAGATTGGGAGTAATGCGAATGGTGTTCTTAAAAGGTCTGTCCAAAATAACAGCTTCGCCTTATGAAAACAATCGGCCAGGTATCCACTAATAGGAGCGAATATAATTGTTGGTAAGACAAGGAGAGCCATAAGTATCCCTAAAGCGACCCCAGATTCAGTTAATAGATAAAGCAGCGCAAAAGAACCAACTTGAGCGAATCGTCCCCCAATACCATTCAACACGGAACTCCAAAATATAATTTGATATTTTGGCTCCTTTTTCAATATTTGAAAACCATGCAAAATATCCCCTCCAACAAAATAGACATCCATCTAATTAGATGTTCAAAAAAATGACCTGATTATACAGGCCACATTTCAACTGGATTTAGTTCATAAATACTATCTTGGCGATACATAAAATGAGCCATTACAAATTCACGCCTAATCGTTGCGAAATCTTGATGATATTGCTGAATATATTCATTGATTTCTGTTTCTTTATACGCTTTTCCATGTTCTAGACCACGCAACATATATTCTAAAAGAATCAGCTTCTTTTTTCTTTGGGCAGGCAACGCCTTTAATTTTCCATTACCATCTATGAAGTTCTTAATGACCTTTGATTTTTCTTCATCTGTTATATCGAATCTTTCACACATTTCTTCATCCCCGATTCGGATGATCTCAAGCGCCATTCGTTCAAGTTTATCTTTGTTTAAATAAAAATAAATTGTATTCTTATCTCGCCGTTGATAAACAATATCAATCTCTTTTAATTTTGATAAATGATGAGAAATTGTCGGCGGCTTTAACCCTAACTTGCCTGCAATTGCTTGACCATGTAGTGGCCCTGCTTTCAATAGGCTAATAATGCGGATTCGAGTTTTGTCTCCAATTGTTTTATGAAAATTAACGATTCGATCTAATTGCATAATAATCCCTCCTACACTAATTAGATTATAATCTAATTAGATGAATATGAAAACCCTTTATTTATAATATATTGCTCTTACACTAAACTGCCACATTAGTTTAAATATTTCCCTTTATATACTCACTTATATCATATCACTTAAGTTATTCAGCTATATTACATCAAGAAACACATAAATCTATTGGTGCAAATATGGATCTATGTTGATTATCGTGATAATTGTACTACAATATGAGTAACATAAAACAAAGACGTAGATGCCGCTAACACCTACGTCTAAGTATTTAATATTTAGATATTCACATGTGTATTTAACCTCCTAAAAACTCGGAATCTATCTAGATCATTTACACCACATGAAAAGCACGGCTTAAAGCATTCGCCGCCTGGTTGATCCCGTAATGCGCCTCGGCAAGCACTCCTGGCATCCAAAAGAAACCGTGGATCATTCCGTCATAGCGCGTCAGTTCAACTGGTACACCTGCTGTTTTTAGGCGTTCCGCATAAGCTTCTCCTTCATCACGCAATGGATCATATCCTGCCGTAATTACCAGAGCTGGCGGCAGTCCCCTTACGTCATCGGCCAATAATGGTGAAGCGTATGGATTTTTGCCGTCCTGCTCATCACGTAAATAGTGATTCCAAAACCAAACCATTGTATTCTTTGTTAAAAAGTACCCTTCTGCATTTTCGTTATAAGATTCTGTGTCATAGGAATGATTGGTTACCGGATAGATTAGCATTTGATATACAAGCGAAGGACCTTTCCGATCTCGGGCCATCAAGGCTACAACTGCCGCGAGATTTCCACCTGCACTGTCACCACCAACGGCAATACGGTCAGGATCTACCCGAATTGATTCAGCATTTTCTGCCACCCACTTTACGGCCGCATATGCATCTTCAGTAGCCGTCGGAAATTTGTACTCTGGTGCCAAACGGTAATCAACCGACACTACAACACAACGGGCTCTGTTTGCTAACATTCGGCAAGGCACATCGACGGTGTCTAAATTGCCGATAACCCAGCCGCCGCCATGGTAGTACACCAATGCTGGCAATGGGCCTTCACTGGCTGGTGTGTAAATCCGAACAGTAATTTCCCCGTCAGCCAGTGGAATCGTCCTGTTTATTACTGTTTCTACCTCTTCTGGAGCTCCTGCCAACAATTGAAAATCAGCGGACTTTCTCGCTTGATCTGGTGTAAGTGACTCCATTGGCGGTGCTCCTGTAGCCTCCAATTGTTTTAAAACAAACCAAGCTTGCGGGTCAATATCGGCCTTGAAAAATCCCTCTTTAACTAAACTTTCATCAGTTCCATTGGAAGATAATAGGGATGTAAACCCTTCATAGCCCCTAGCTGCTACATCATCACAAATTAAACGATAAAGCCCTACCCCTCCGGAAAAGGCGAGAAATCTCCGCGGTTTGCCTTCGATATTGGCTCCCATATACCATGAATCTGTTTTGGTTAGCAGAGACATGTCGGCAATTGCCTGACATTGCTGGCTCCAAAATTCTTCTGCCTCTATTGTAGCCTCAAATGCTTCTAAATGATGTTCACGAAGGTAATCAATGCAATCCGCAACCCATTCTACGTGCTGCTCAATGGAAACCATCATGTTGCTTAGGACTGATGGACTCTGAGGACCAGTCAACATAAACATGTTCGGGAAACCGGAAGTGGACAGGCCAAGATAAGTCTTTAAATCAGCACCATCTTCCCATTTCTCCTTAAGCGACACATCATTCTTCCCACGAATATCAATTTTAAACAAAGGACCTGTCATAGCGTCAAAGCCAGTTGCAAACACAAGGACGTCTAATTCATATTCCTTATCTGTCGTTTTGATCCCATTTGGGGTAATTTCCGTAATAGGCTCTGCCTTTATATCAATAAGGGAGACATTTTCTCGGTTATAGGTTTCAAAATAGTTAGTGTCAATAATGGGGCGTTTTGTAGCGTAGTAATAGGTTGGCATTAGTTTTTGTGCTACTTCTGGGTCTTGGACAATTTTCTTAATTTTAGAGCGGATAAAGGTTGCGGCGGTTTCATTTGCTTCAGGTAGTATTCCAATGTCATTGTAGTTATAGGTTAGGGTAAATAATCCACCCTCCTGCCATGCCTTTTCGTATAGACGCTCTCTTTCTTCTGGGGAATCCTCCAGGGCTGATTTCATCCGAGGTGCGGATGGAACTCCGTGCATCGAGTAACGCATAAGTTGTTTAATTTCTGCGTAATTTTGCCTTGTTTCGTTGATTACTTCGGAATCATACGGATGATTTTGCGCTGGACAGCTATACTGCGGTGTCCTCTGAAACACGGTGAGGTGGCCAGCTTCTTTGGCAATAACCGGAATTGCTTGAATTCCACTTGATCCGGTTCCAATCACACCAACTTGCTTACCACTGAAGTCTACTTTTTCTTGCGGCCATCTTCCTGTGTGATATACCTCTTTTTTGAAGCTGTCTAACCCTTTAAATTTTGGTATGTTAGAGGCAGAAAGGCACCCTAATGCCGTAATAAAGTACTCAGCTGTGACTTGCGTGCCGTCTTCCATTCCAATCTCCCAGTTACGGTTTTGTTCATTGTAGCGGGCAGCTGTGATCCGTGTATTGAACTGAATGTCCCGACGCAAATCCAATTTATCCGCTACAAAATTTATATAGTTTAGTATTTCCGGTTGCTCAGCATATCTGGAAGACCAAGTCCATTCGTTCAAAATCTCTTCTGAAAAAGTATAATTATAGTAGATACTCTCGATGTCACAACGCGCACCGGGGTAGCGGTTCCAATACCAGGTTCCCCCAATATCTTCACCGGCTTCATAAACGCGAACCGAATAACCTGCCTCCCGTAATCGATGAAGCATATATAATCCAGAAAAACCCGCTCCAACTACCACAGCATCAAACACATTAGTATTATGTTGATTCAATACTATTGTCAATCGCCTCCTTAAAATTAAAATTTGTCAAAATGAAGTCAAGGGTTGTATGCGTTTTCATATACTTTCCGGCTAGATGTATAAAACTCTGCTTAAACTTCCCTCGTTAAAATTTTTCTTTCTTCTATAAACCCCTCCTGTAAATTTTACGGGTCAAGATATACATTTATTACTTTTTTAGAATAATTAAGTTACATAAAATACCATTAAGTCTCTGAATAGTTTTTATCTTTTGCATCCTCTAAACTGCTCTAAAAGCTTTATTACTTTGTTAAATTTTTGTTAAATTATAGCTTAAATCTATGTGGTGATAGATTTCTTCATTTGGAACAGCACCATCTAATACAATGCTAATCTTATTCATATGATAAGCAGTGTTGTTGCTGCTTTTAACCAATTTTTCACTCCGAAACTTGAGTTAATTACTTTACCATAGTATGTTTTAGTCTAAATCATCTAACTTATATTAAGTTTGACTATTTCATCTAACTTTTGTTATATTCGATTATATAATCAAACTTCTCTGTACGTTGGATAAGAAAGGAACTGTTTATACATGTTAAATGGAGTCTCCGTCTTTATCATGGATGTAAGTAATTCATCTAAAGAAAATATCGGTAATGAATTAAGTGAATATCTGCAGCAATTAAAAATGAGCATTGCAGATTGGACAAAAGATACTGTTGTGACCAAGATCAGTCATCGTGCTGGTGATGAATTGGCCGTGGTATGTAGTGGCTATGCATCGGCATATACACTTGCCTTCTATATAAGCCGTATTTGGAAGTTCGCAAATCATAAACCTTATTTTGGTCTATCGTTTGGCAATATCCAAGAGGATGTAAATGCTATAAACATAGAAACTTGGATTCATCCATTAATGAAACATGCAAGAAATGCCAATGATTATCTAAAAAAACAACAGAACAGATTGCTATTTCGCTTTGAATTACCTGGTTTATCAGATGAACAAGGATTCACTGTTTTTAGCAAACAGTTCGAAACATTAATAAATACGAGTTTAACCCTAAAGCAAGAACAAATTAACGAACAAACTCAAATACAATCTCTCGTCTGTTCTTTGTATTTAATCCTCGGTCAACAAAATAAAATAAGTCAATATCTTGATAGAACAACAGCTACTATATCAAATCATATGAAAAAAGGTAAAACGCAAGTCATCTTAAACACTTTTTATGACATTGTTAATGTACTGGATTCATTAGAAGCACATGATAAATATCATCTAACTGATAAGCTGCAAACAACCATTCGACAGCATGTATTAAACCATTTACAGGATTATTTTCCTAAAGAAGGGAGATTATCATGACTGTACTATTACTACTACTTGCACATTTAATAGCTGACTTTTGGTTGCAAACGGATCAAATGGTAAAAAATAAAATAAAACATTTAAAGAAACATATATTTCACCATTTACTAACAACTGGAATTGTACTTGCTATTATATGGGGTTATCAATATGAGTTTCAAAATATAATAATGTATTTTATTCTACCTTTAATTTTTATTATTATCACACATCTCCTGATTGATATGTTAAAAATAAAGCTAGTAGACTCCATTAAAAGAAGCCCAACGGATCATATTATAAGACTGAGATACTTTCTATTAGATCAAGTATTACATGCAATGATGATCATCATTGCATGCCTCCTTTTCTTTCGTATGAAAGTCGCAGAAATGACGACTAGTTTGCTAGACTTATATGGGACAAACGGTTTAAGCCCGTTTAATACATTTTTATTTATTTCTATTATTTATATTTTAGCAACAAGTGTCAGCGGTCATATCGTTAAATTTATAGTTGGTTCATTGCCCTCAGAACTTGTAAATTTTGAAGGTGAACTAACATTAAGACATCAAATGAATGATACAACAGAAAAAAGTCAACCTAAGATGGAAAATAGCTTTACGGAGGAATATCATTATTTTACATACTCTTCCCCACTTCGATCGCGTGGGAAACTTATCGGCTACATAGAAAGATTGCTTGTTATTATATTAACCGTGATAGGCTCCTATTCGTCTATTGCCTTTATTATTGCTGCCAAGTCAATTGCACGATTCAAACAGTTAGAAGATAGAAGCTGGGCGGAATATTTCTTATTAGGTACACTATCTTCTATCTTTCTAGGATTAGTACTTGGTCTTGCTGTACAAGGAATCATTAAGTAGATCCTTCTTGATAAATCATGACCACCCGTCCAACGGGTGGTTTGCACAACGGCTATAAGCCTATACTACCGACCAGCGTCTCAAGGCGCT
>NZ_JBHTKV010000009.1:0-127491 GCF_042678465.1 Oceanobacillus caeni
CCCCCTTAAAGATTTTCTTAAGGAGATTATTACATAGCCCAATTAATATTAGAAGGTGGTCTATATTTGACGCTTACGGATTAAATATCACTCACTTGTAATACATTACAAAAAAAGGCATAATAATCAAAAAGAATATATATGAGTTACTTGTCAGCAAACACCTTGTAATACTAAAAAACGATCGGGCACTAAGGGCACCCGATAAATTCCAACTACATACCGCATAATAAGAGGTTGACCAAGTAAATGTTTTGCTTTAAAGAAGTAGCTACCCTAATCTTGGCCGAGAATGGGGCAGTTTACTTCTTTCTTTGATTGGTGACAAGTGCGATTATAGTTACAACCGCTGTTAATGCAGTAACAACAATAGGAGCTATTTATTTTTGTGAATTATTAAACATGGTAAATTTATCAATTGGGAATCATCCCCATCCGTGCAAGGTCAATAGAACTGACATCAGAGCCCATGACTTTACCATCCCTTTAATAATTCTTAGCAGGTTAAAGCACTTCAGAATCATAATGCTTATGCCTATCCATATGTCTTTATTAAACTATACCTTAAATACTTTTTCCAAACCTTTACTACCATCTTCTTGATAATCAAAATATAAACTAAAAAAATTATCTACCACATCAATTCCAGTATATAAATAATCATCGACTATTAATTCATTAATGTTTAATTTCTCCAACCCTTCAAACAACGATACAATCTCTTTAGCCCACTGAGGATTCTTTAAACTCACAATATCTTTTTCCTCTAATTTCAAAAGACTTTCTAGTATAGCAATATTAGTATAAACTGAGGAAATAATACTTCCTTCTAAAGAATATACGGGATACTTTAGTATAATTTCTACTGGGGATTCCTCACTATTAAATTTAACCTGAATACCTAAACCGCTTATATTATTCGAGTTAGACAACTGTTTTTTCGGATCTGAAGGCCTATCGTTTATTGAAGACTTGATCTCTGATAGGATAGAAACCCTTTTATATTTATTAATAACAGTAAAATCTGGAGTTGAATCTTTTCCGTTAGTAATTTTTAACACTCCTAATGGAGAAACATTTTCTAGATTCGCTAGTAAAAGAAATCCTAAACCCTACCCATATGACGAGGATATATCTTTTTTTCTTTCAGGTGTACAGGCTTTGATTAATTTCTCCTTCCCGATTAGTACCCCGTTAATTACGTCTAATGGATGTTGATTTAAGACTGGACAGTATGAATACGAAATTTGGTTTCTTCTAATTTCACTTATATAATAAAAATAATTTACTAGCCATCTAACTTGATTATGATGTATCTGAATATAATCTTGATTTCCCTTTTTAGCAACGATTATTGATTTAAAGCTTATCTGCCCTAATTTAAGTGCGTCCCTTAAAAAGGTTGAACTATCTAAATTCAATAAATTTGAATAAAGGGCCTGCATCTCCGTGCGCGCTTTATTTAATAATTGAATATCATTTTCAAAAGTGGGAACATCAATATTCGGAGCAATCATAAAATTCTCTTTTCTCTTTGTGACAACCAATAATTAATCCTCCTAGAATATTTAATACCCTATAAAAGATCTCTAAACTTAAAAAGGACTCCAGTAAAACTAGAGTCCCAATATTAATAAAAAAATTAACGAAGAAGTTGTAAAACTCCTTATGGTAATTGGTTGGCTTGCTTTGCGCTGTTCTTTTTGGTTACAGAATAGACTATATCTTCATCCACGTTTTCCATGGAGCTAGGCACTTTGAACAGTTTTCACTGCCCTACGAGATTCATAGTCATAGCTTTTTGGCTTAGACCGTACTTCTTTAGTCGTTGGACCTTCTCCAGAATTTCCTCATAGAAGCTTGACTGCTAATTATCCATTGTTTCATTTTTATTATTTTAAGACCTTCACGCTGACCGTTTCCAGTACGTTGTGGTTGATAAAGCTTTAGGAAGTTTCAGCAATTCACCCAGTTATACTCTAGTCATTATCAAGCTAGACACCCTTCTAATCAATATCTCAAGAGTTGTAATACTCCTTGAGGCATCTGATTAGATTGGGCCAACATTGCTTACTGCTTGACCAAGAATTGAATTTTTAGTTTGTTCCATCATTTATTTCGCCATCGTGCGAATATTTACTTTCACAAATGACCAGACTATATCTTCACCCTCTAGCAACCTAGGGGGCGGGCACTTCGTATTCACAATGCTGATAACCATTGTTTCACCTATGGATTTCATCATCGCAGCTTACGCCTTAGATGGTCTATCCTAGTCGTTGAACCTTCCCCATCTTTTTGGGATAGGAGCTTAATAATCACTAGCCATTACCAGCAAGGATACTGTGCTGTCATTGTTCTATGTTTACCAAAGTACAGTCAACATCACGAATACAAAATCTTGAAATTGATGATTTTTCGAAGAACCATATCATCGAATCCTTTAAATGTTATGCTTCATAACATTCATATATTTTTCTGTTCAAAAACTGTCTGCATCTTGAATTTAATTATCCTTAATAATTCAATATATAATTTTGCCGAAGTATTATCAATCAGATTAAGATACTGTCCCCCATTCTCTACAAATACTTTTCGAAAGCTTTGATTATAAACTATCGTGGGATTGAGACTTTTAATCCAGTTAATAAGATGCTCTAAAACTTTTTTATGTACAAGTGCATCTTTTGTTTGTAAGGCACCCTCAAATATATATTTGATACTTCCAGCCACTACTCTACTAATATATATTTCTAACAAATATTTCTTATCATCAAATGATTCAAAATACTCCATACCAACCTTAAAAGATGCAAAGATATCATTCAATGAAGAGATTGGGTTTTTTGGAGCTATAAGCGAAAGAGAATCATATTGCTGTCTTATTCTGTAAAAATATGTAGTTGTAGGGGCTAAATAAATTTTATTTGCATATAGATAGGTATACATTGAAAAAGGTATATCCTCATTATAGTTAATATTTTCAGGAAAATAGAGGTTTTCAATCAACTCTTTTTTATATAACTTTCCCCAGGTATATACATTCGAAAATAACTCTGTGTTTATATAGTCAAATACCCTAATACCTTCAGATAAATCCACATAACTTTGGAAAATAGCAGGTAAATACATCCCATTGTCATTAAAGTTCTTATACATTCCCAAAACTAAATCCGCACTATATTTACTTACAATTCCCATCATGATTTGAACAGCATTCTTACTAAGTAAATCATCTGAATCAACAAACATTATATATGATCCATTGGCTAAGTCTAATCCAGTATTTCTTGCAACCGAAACACCCCTATTAAAAGTTTGACCGATTACTTTAATATTTCTATAAACTTCAGCAAAATGCGAAGCAATTTGAAGTGACTTATCGGTGGATGCATCATCAACTAATATAATTTCAACATTATTATAAGTCTGTTCCACTAAAGATTTTAAAGTTTCTTCTAGGTATTCTTCTACGTTATAGATTGGTACAATTATGCTCACCATTGGTTCATACACGTATACTCCCCCATTACAATATTAGCGGATTTTCTATTTAACAATAAAGTGATGATATAAATTTCCATACTCTTTCCGAAGACTTCCCGTCTTTATATTGATGAACTTTATCTTTAATTTCTTTTCTGAATAAACTATAGTAATCTTTATCTTTTTCATATTTTATCAATTCACATTGAAGTTGTTCCTGAGTAACAACTTTAGGGCCCGGAGTCCAATTTTCAAATGGTTTAAGGCAAAAACCTCTTTCTTCTTGATACTGTTCTAAGTCTGGTGTAGCAAAAACTATAGGTTTATCCAATAATAAATAATCAAAGTAAATTGAGCTATAGTCTGTAATTAAAATATCCGTTGCACTTAAAACTTCATAAAGGTCAGTAGTTTCCTTATAAGCTGTATGTTCAGGATACATACTTATTCTTGAATAACTGAATAAATTGCCGCTAAGATTCTTTTTATAAAGAGGATGAAGTTTTACTATTAGTTCGTAATTATTCACATTCAAGAAATTTTCTAATGAATCTAGGTTAAAATCTTTAAAACCAAAAAGGTTAGAAGAACTATTAGAATTTTGTACATCCTCATTACGAAAAGTAGGCATATAAAATATAAACCTTTGTCCATTATCCTCTTTTCCTAATAATTCCAACAGTAACTTCCTGCTAGTGTCCTGATTAAATAGAAAATCATTTCTGGGTGAACCAGTAATTATATATTTTTCAGGATCTACTTTAATTGAATTATTAATTGTATTACTATACAAATTTGAATATGATGTCAAAAAATCAACTTCGCTCCAAAATTGTTCAATTGAATTTTTATAAAAATAATATGGATCAGTATAAAACATATTTTTTAATGGGAAGCCATGCCATGTATCTATAATAATTTTTTCTCCAATATCAGAAATTTGTTTAGGATTGAATTCCATATTTGTTGTTACTATTACGTCACTCTTTAGAGCCTTTTCACTAAATTCATTTGTCGCTGCTTTAACAAATTCTATTTGAAAATTATCTGTGATGTATGATGGTATTGATTTATATAAAGCAAGGGTATTACAACCACTATAATCTCTATACCCCAGTAATACTTTAGGTTTCTTGGTTATATAATTTTGTTTCTGAATAATCTTTTTCTGTTTATAATCTACTCCGTCCATTTTTAAATTTTGCAAAATCCATTGTTCTTCTTCTTTTACTACCTCTATTGTAGAACTTTTTCTAACATCGTTACCGACCACTAACAGGAATTGAATACTAGCAAAATCACAATCTTTATTCAAGAAAGAAATATACGGATAACAAACAGTAAATTCATCCTTTTTTAGCGAAAAATGATTTATTAGATACTTATCTATATACTTCAAAAATACATCTAATATTTTATTTTGTTCGGTAATTATTATTTTAGTGCTTTCCTCATCCTTTAAGTTTTTTTCATTAGTAAGTGTGACATTTTTTAGATATTCACTGTGAGTAAATATCTTATTTACCTTTTCACTAACCTTTTTAAATACAAAGTTGTCCATTGTATTTTCCAAAACATACTTATAAAAACGAAAATCCTCTTCAAACGTATCCATTGCTAATTTCGCTACTTCTAAAACACTTTCTTTATCATTTGTTTCTATTAAACTATCAATTATATTTATAAAATCTTGCTCGTTAAATCTGTCCCAATCACATAAATCATATAGTTGCAAAGCTTCTCCTTTAAACTCATTAGAAAATAATATCCTAGCAACTTTAAGAATTGTTCCTTTATTAGTTTTTTCTATGTCCTCTAAAATTACATTACACAAGTCATATCTTTTATAAATAAAAAATTGCTGTAATGTATATACGATTAAATTCTCATCAAGATTTACGAGATACTCATTACCATCTAATAAATCCATTAATTCCCTAATCTGCTTACTCTGTTTCATAGAATTAATTAAGGGTATTAAATCATATTCTTGAGACACATAATCGTTTAATAATAATATATCGACAATATTAATCCAATTTGATTCTAACAATTTCTCCAAAACATCTGATTGTAATATGCCGTTTATTTCATCAATATCCCCTACATTACTAATACATAGTCTTTTAAGAATTGAAGCCTTTTGTAATAGTCTATATTTATCCGTATATTCTTTAAGTAAGTTTAATGCTAAAGAAGGGTTACCTACATCAAAACATGCTCTAACATATATTTGAATATTATTCTCATTCACTAGGTTGTTCGTTTTTAAAAAGGTTGCTATTTCATCTTCTGTATGAAATTTGTTTAGTAAGCACACTACCTTATTAATACTTTCTATATTGTTATTATTTATATTTAATACATTTGTAAAATGGTAAATTGCCCCATTATATTCTTCTTGGTTAAGAAATATTTCCCCTAAACGTAGGTGGGGCCTTTGGTCTTTTAAATCGGGTCTTAAAATAATATGCTGATATTTTTCATTATTCTCTATTAGTTCCTGAAAAGTAGATTTTGCATCCTCTAATTGCCCTCTCAAAAAGAAGATTTCACCTTTTAAACATGGAAATTCGGGGGAATTAGCATAAATTTTTTCAGCGTCCACAATAACATTTAATGCATCGTTATATCTTTTTAGATTAATTAAACATATAATAATTTGAATTAATGCAGTAGATACCCATGCCAACCTAAAATCCTTTTTTAATTTATAGGCTGCTAGATATGCATCTAATGCCTTTTCATATTCACCAATTGAACAATACTCATTTCCTATATTAAAGTGATCAAATGCTTTATTACTTCCGTATTTTATTTCCTTATCGATTAATTCTTTATTTCGCCGTCTTTTTTCTTTTTCAACAACTGTATTTTTTAAATACCCCGAATGAAAAATTAACAGATTGGACTTACTATTTTTCAATGGTTTTCCTGAGTTGGTTTTAAATTGTTCATGAATCTTTCGATAATAGCTAATTTCACCGTTATTTTTATAAATTCTATCATGAAAGTTCTGAACTAAAGTTTCTCCAAAACTTCCAGCAAAGTTAAGTATTTTGACAAAGTATGAGTCATATTGACCGTTATCTTCTTTTAACTTTAGAATAAAATCTTTAAAATTTTCCTCATCAACATACTCATCTGCATCTAATACAAGTATCCACTCCCCTGCGGCTTTTGAAGCTGCATAATTTCGCGCAGCTGAAAAATCATTAATCCATTCAAAGTCGTAAATTTTTGATGTATATCGTGATACTATTTCTTTAGTTCTATCTGTAGATCCAGTATCTACAACAACTACTTCATCTACTAAACGAGAAATAGAGGATAAACAGCGTTCTATTACTTTCTCTTCATTTTTTACAATCATGCATAATGAAATAAATGGTCTCATATTGTTAAACCCTCCTAAGGAGTAATAAACTAAATAAAAATATCGTGCTATAGTCACAGCACGATATTTCTTTTAACTTACTACTCCATTAAAATTAACGAAGTAATTGTAAGACACCTTGTGGCTGTTGATTAGCTTGCGCAAGCATTGCCTGAGAAGCTTGTGCAAGGATAGAAGCTTTTGTTTGTTCCATCATTTCTTTTGCCATATCAACATCACGAACACGAGATTCTGCAGCAGTTAAGTTTTCAGAAGATGTGTTCAGGTTATTAATAGTATGGTCTAAACGATTTTGCAAAGCACCTAGTTGTGAGCGTTGTTTAGATACGGCTTCAATAGCACTATCTATATGGGAAATAGCTGTACTTGCCGCAGCATTAGTACCAACAGATACATTAGCAGTTGTCATACTTAAAGCAGAAGCTCCCATGGCAGAGATCGCAACATTAATAACTTGTCCGGAATTCGCTCCAATTTGTAATGTTCCTGAGAATGACCCACCCAATAGGTTTTGACCATTGAATGCTGTGGTATCCGCGATTCTATCGATCTCAGACATTAATTGATTTAATTCGTCTTGAATAGCACCTCGATCAGCTGATACATTAGTATCATTTCCACCTTGAACAGCTAGTTCACGCATACGTTGAAGAATAGAGTGCGTTTCATTTAATGCACCTTCAGCTGTTTGGATTAGAGAAATCAATTATGTTATCGCAGTGGTTTTTTATCCTCTGCTTCTTTATGTTTCCATAAAGTTCAGGTCATATCTTCACCCCTAATCAGGGTGCCCCGCGCTCGTGGGTGGGTTATTGGTACGGTTCCTCACCACCTGACCGTCACACCTTCCTAATTACCAAACTACCGATTCATTAGGCTTGGCTCGGTATTGCCCACCATCCGCATTTGCTGGTTTGGGGTTCCACCGAATTCACGGAGTGTTTATCTAAGTATTACTACTTAGAGCGGCATTTCTAGTCTACCGTCTTGAGAGTTTTTAGCAGCCATATCTAACCCTCGAATTTGTCCACGCATTTTTTCTGAGATTGCAAGACCAGCTGCGTCATCTGCTGCACTATTAATACGAAGCCCAGAAGATAATTTCTCCATTGATTTAGATTGTGCATTGTTTGCCGCACCTAACTGACGATAAGTATTAAGCGCCGCAATATTGTGATTAATTCTCATTTGTTCCTACCTCCATGTGTTTGTTTTAGCAAGTCACGTCCTTGTGTCTCGCTTTAAATTTATAATAACTCCATCAAATGGAATTACTACCAAATAAAATTTGCTCCAAAAAGATTTTTGAAGACTTAAATGATTACCGGTATTTCCTAACGTTAGGCCGTTGTAAACATCTTCCTGACGTCTACACTATTATTATCGGTGGAGTTTTAACAAAGTTTAATAGTTTTTATAAAAATATTTTTTCAAACCTAAAATTTTCTCTAATATTATGTCTTACATTCTTACCATAAAGGGCACTACAAGATACCACAACAAAGAAAAATGTCTTCCTCCCAACAGGAAGAAGACATTAAATATTCCTATTTATTAATCACAGTTGATTGCACATTTGGAGTTCCATATTTAAAATACGTATCTGGTAACGGGGCTCCATAGAAGATAATTGCTCTTTCTACTTGCTCTTCTGCCCACGTTACTGGTTTCCAATCTGGATCAAAGATTAAATATCCAGAATCCCCGAACAGTTCAACACGGTTACCACCTGGTTCGATGACATACATACACATTGCTTGGGATACCCCATGTTTTAATGGACCAGCTTCGATTTGAATTCTATTTTCAGTAAGTACTTCCGAAAGATCGTGTAAATGTTGTGGAAATCCGTACCAGAATGCAACATGGTGAAGTTTCCCAAGGCCTTGCTCTGAAGTTGATGCATCACCCATAAACGCCAACTCATGAACGAGCGGGCTAACACTTAACCAAGAGCCAATTTCTGACCCATCATTTCTTACTACATGCTCTCTTAATCTAAAACCAAGTTCATCCATCATAAAGTTCTTATTTCTTGTTACATCACTAGACATTAAGTTCACATGATCAAGTCTGCGCACCGGAACACTTGTAAGGGGGCGTTTTTGTGGTCGGTTATTTAATACAGTGAATTGACTTTCATTCGGTTGAAAATAATCAACATCCCAAAGAATTTCCATGTTATGGTTGTCAGGAGTAACGAATTGATATGCTGCACCATGACCTAGGTCACCATCAATCCAACCTTTACCCGCTCCTGATTTCTCTAGTTCCTTCACACGTCTCTCTAAAGCTTCTTTAGAACTAGCCCTCCAGCTAATATGACCTAAACCAGGCTCATTTCTCTCCGTCACTTTTAATGTATGATGATAAAAGTCTTCATAAGCACGAAGGTAAACAGATTGCCCATCTCTAGCCGTTTCTTGCATACCTAATAGTTCTTTAAAGAACCATAGTGTGCCATCTGGATCTGGAGTAAAGATTTCCACGTGAGCTAATTGTGCAACATCAAACTTTTTCAATTCCTTTTCCATTCTAAATTCCTCCTTATTATAAAATTTCAATCATTTGGTAACGTTTTCATTAATTTTCAAAAGTTAATTAAACTGCTTGATTCGATTATAATGGTTAAACAAGTAATAAAAACCCAGTAGTTCCTCTATGCGCAACACTCTAAAGTTTCTACCGATAAATTACAAATAGTTACCATGATAGGAGACCCTACATTAGAATCTCCCCATCTCTCAACTACCTACCTAAATTCTTAGCACTTGTACCACCTATAGCCCAATGTGTTTTCGGTACTTCCGTTACAACAACACGAACATTTTCTTTCGGTGCATCCAGTGATTCGCTTACCGCAGTGGTTACATTTTTCAACAGAGCATCAATTTTTTCTTGAGGTCTACCTTCCATAATAGAAATTTGAACGATTGGCAAATCAATCCCTCCTATCTTGATAGTTAATTATTCTTTCACAAAGAAAGAAACATCACCAATCCCACCAACTTTTACATTTACGAAATCACCAGGAGATAACATAACAGCCGCTGTAAGTCCACCTGTTAAAATTGGTTCTCCCGCTTTTACTTTTTCCCCTTTTTTTGCTAACATGTTTGCTAGTCTAGCAACCGAATTAGCTGGGTGACCAAGTACTGCAGCACCAGCACCTAAAGCTTTAATTTCACCGTTAATCGATAGTGTTACACCAACTACATCTAATTCCAAATTGTCAGGTCTTTTCAAAGTGGTACCGAATACCGCTCCTGCTGCAGATGTATTATCTGCAATAACGTCTGGCAATGTGAAGTTAAAATTTTCATAGCGACTGTCAATGATCTCAATTGCCGGGAATACATATTCTGTTGCAGCAAGTACATCTAATGCGGTTACATTCGGACCTTCCAAATCCCTTGATAAAACAAACCCAATCTCAGGCTCTACTTTTGGATGAATGTAGTCTGATATCGAGATAGAATCCCCTTCATTAACTACCATGTAATCAAAAACATAACCATAAATCGGATCATCCACATTCATTTGTTTCATTTTCGCTTCACTCGTAATACCCATTTTCGGTCCTACAATTTTCTTTCCTTCTTCTAGCTTTTGTCTTACTAATTCTTCCTGGACTAAATATGCCTCTTCAATTGAAAGCTCTGGGTACAAATCAGCAGTAATTTTTGTAATCTCTCTTTTTTCTTTTTCTGCGCCATGTGTATAATTCGCAAGTTCCTTAATTAAATGTGTATCCATTTTAGTAACCATTTTCAGCCTCCTGATTGTATTAAACCAACGATTTTGCTTTCGCTAATTCCGCCGCAACATCGATAATCATATCTTCCTGTCCACCGACCACTTCTCGTTTTCCTAATTCTACTAAAATATCGCGGGAGTCAATGTTGAATTTCTTTGCAGCACGGTTTGCATGTACTTGGAAACTAGAATAAACACCCGCAAAGCCTAATGTTAAACTATTTTTTGTAATTTCTTGTGGCTGTGGTAAAATCGGTGCCACGATATTTTCGGCAAGATCCATCATCTTGTAAAGGTCAATTCCCGTATCAATTCCCATTTTTTCAAGAACAGCCACCAATACTTCTGTTTGAGTATTCCCAGCACCCGCTCCTAGGCAACGAACACTACCATCAATCCGGGTAGCACCCTCTTCAATTGCAGCTAATGTATTCCCCATCGCAAGGGAAAGGTTGTTATGAGCATGGAATCCAATTTCCACAGACAACTCTTGTTTGAGTGCTTTGATTCTTTCTTTTACCTCATGCGGAAGTAGTGCTCCAGCTGAGTCGGTTACATAAACGACATCCGCACCATAGCTTTCCATTAATTTCGCTTGTTCTACCAGTTTTTCCACTGGTGCCATGTGACTCATCATTAAAAATCCAACTGTTTCCATCCCTAATTCTTTTGCCGTTTCAATATGTTGCTTGGAAACATCCGCCTCCGTTACATGAGTTGCAACCCTTACCATTTTTGCTCCAAGATTTTCAGCAACTTTTAGATCCTCAATAGTACCGATTCCCGGTAACAGCAATACCGAAATCTTAGAAAAATCAGCAACGCCAACTGCTGCTTCGATTAATTTTAATTCGTCCGTCCTTGATAACCCGTATTGTAAAGAAGATCCTCCAAGTCCGTCTCCATGTGTTACTTCCACATAAGGAACACGTGCTTCATTTAACGCTTTCGTAATGGATGTTACTTGTTCTACTGTAAACTGATGACTAATCGCATGACTTCCATCTCGTAATGCAACTTCTGTAATTTTTAAATTGGACATATTCATCCTCCTCCCCGCTACTTATTTCGTTGTGACGTTCAATCTACTTTTCGCAAATTCTTCCGCTACTTTCACTGCTGCAGATGTCATAATATCCAAGTTCCCTGCATATTTCGGTAGATAGTGTCCTGCACCTTCCACTTCTATGAACACGGTTACTTTATTTCCATCAAAAATTGGATCTGTACGTAATTTATATCCTGGAACATAAGACTGTACTCTTTCTGCCATTTGTACAACAGAATCCGTAATTGCCTTTTCATCAACAGCCCTAGGATCTACAATCGCATGAACCGTATCACGCATCATGATTGGTGGTTCGGCAGGGTTTAGTATAATAATTGCTTTTCCTCTTTTCGCCCCTCCTACTTGTTCAATCCCTTTTGCTGTCGTTTCGGTGAATTCATCAATGTTCGCTCGTGTACCGGGGCCTGCACTCTTACTTGAAATCGTTGCAACAATTTCTCCATACTCGACTGGCGCCACTTGATTAATCGCATGGATAATAGGAATCGTCGCTTGCCCTCCACAAGTAATGAGGTTCACATTATCTGCATCCAAATGAGAACCTAGGTTTACTGTTGGAACGATAAATGGGCCTATTGCAGCTGGGGTTAAATCTATCATTTGTTTTCCTAGTTTTTTAGCCACTTCCGCATTAGCGATATGCGCTTTAGCACTTGTCGCATCAAAAATAATATCTACTAAATTAGGATTATCTAGTAAACCGTCTATCCCGTTATCAAACACTTCCAAACCGATTTCCTTCGCATGTTTCATCCCTCTTGATGTCGCATCAATTCCCATCATGGTTGTAACTTCTAGTAATTCGGATTTTCTTAATTTCACCATTAAATCGGATCCGATATTTCCAGAACCGATAATTCCAACTTTTACTTTACTCATGTTCATCCCTCCTCTTTACTCTGAAAATGAAACTTCCACGGAACCTAATTCAGCAAATTTCACATAAAAATGATCGCCTGGTTTTGCTTCTACCATGGCAGACAATGCTCCGGATAAAATAACTTCACCAGCTTTAAGCGTAATCCCGTAGTTTGCTAGTTTATTAGCCAACCAAGCAACACATTTCGCAGGATCTCCTAATGCTGCCGCACCAACTCCCGTGTTTTGAAGTTCGCCATTCTTATATAAAGCCATTCCAATTTGCTTAATATCTAAATTTGCCGGTTTTTTAAATGTTTCTCCAAGCACATAAAGTCCTGATGATGCATTGTCGGCAACCGTATCTGCTAAAGTGATTTTCCAGTCTTTAATCCGACTGTCAACGATTTCAATTGCTGGCACAATGACATCTGTCGCTTTTAACACATCTAAAGAAGTGACATTTGGACCAACTAAATCTTCTTTTAAGATAAAAGCAAGTTCGCCCTCAATTTTTGGTTGAAGAACACGGTTAAAAGGTACGGTACCTTTATTTTCCACATGCATATCATCTAATAAATGTCCATAATCCGGTTCCCCAACTCCAAGCATTTCTTGGACTGCTTTAGAAGTTAATCCGATTTTTTTACCTGTAATACGTTTCCCATTTTGCAAATATCTGTTAATCGTGTGCAATTGCACTTGGTACGCTTCATCAATGGAAATGTCAGGATCCAGCTCTGTAATTGGCTGAACCCCTTGTCCATTACTCCATGCACTTGCTAAATGTTTGACATGACTTTCTGTTTTAGCTGTCGTTTCTATATTCATCTGGATCCTCCTATAGTTTTAGCGTGACATTCGTTATTTCAGAATAGAAATCAAAACTATGTGCTCCACCTTCACGGCCAATTCCACTACGCTTCGCACCACCAAATGGGGTACGTAAATCACGTAGGAACCATGTATTGACCCATACCATTCCCGCTTCAATTTGTGCAGATAATCTTGCCGTACGTTTTACATCGCCAGTCCAAAGACTTGCACTTAATCCGTAATGCGTATCATTAACTTGTTCCATGACCTCTTCCTCTGTATCGAATGGAAGAACGGTTACAACGGGACCAAAGATTTCTTCACGTACACAACGAGAATCTCTTCCCAAACCGGTTATAATCGTTGGCTCTACATAGAAACCTTTTTCCATATCCGCTTTCTTACCACCAGTTAAGAAGGTACCTCCCTCTTCTTTTGCAATAGCTAAGTAGCTAAGCACCTTATTATAATGTTCCTCACTTACTAGTGCTCCGACTTTTGTATCTTCAGCAAAGGGATCACCAACTTTTAATTCTTTTGTTTTTGCAACGAATCGCTCTAAAAATTCATCATAGATAGCACGTTCTACATAAATTCTTGACCCGCAAAGACACACTTCCCCTTGGTTGATGAAGCTTGATTTCAATGTAGTCTCAATTACATCATCTAAATTTGCATCCGCAAAAATAACATTTGGGTTTTTTCCTCCTAATTCAAAAGATAATTTCTTCAAAGTTGGTGCAGCAGATTTCATAATGGCACTACCAGTAACCGTCTCCCCGGTAAAAGCAATGGCATCTACATCATCATGAGATGTAAGGGCGGCACCTGTATTTCCAAAACCATGTACCATATTAACCACACCTTCTGGTACACCTGCATCTGTACAAATTTGTGCTAAAACAGTCGCTGTCATTGGTGTTACTTCTGATGGTTTCATAACTACTGTATTTCCCGCCGCAAGTGCTGGAGCCAATTTCCAAGTCATTAGTAGTAATGGTAAGTTCCAAGGGTTAATTAATCCAACCACTCCAACTGGACGACGAACAGAATAATGAATCGCAATATCATCCTGTTGATAAGATTCATTGCCAACTGTTGTCATATAATCCGCGAAGAAATGAAAATTGTATGCCGCTCTTTCAATATCAACGCTGTTTGACAACCATATTGGTTTACCGGTATCTAATGTTTCCAGTGTCGCTAACTCTTGTTTTCTTTCTAAAATTAAATCCCCAATTTTACGGATAATAGCAGAACGCTTGCGAACTGGCATATTCCCCCATTCACCTTTCAATGCCTTTCTCGCTGCTTCTACCGCATCATTAACGTCTTCTCTTCCTCCTTCCGCAACTACCCCTATAACTTCCTCTGTTGCAGGATTGATATTTTTAAAGGTTTTTCCACTTTTTGATTCTACGTATTTCCCTCCAATATAATGGGAACAATTAATTGGTTTAATCTCTACCTTTTGTTCAGTCGTTTGCATGTAAAATTCCTCCCTAACATATTTCTTATTTCATCGCTTAACAGTTATCTTTTCTTTACAAATTCATTATAAAATCGAAAAGTGGAATTAAAAAGGTCGCAGTTCCTCTATACGCAACAATAGTTAAAAAATTTGGATTATTTATAGTATAATAAAAAGTAACCGTTACCAAAGATTGATAAAAATAGCATTTCATCATGAGTTTCACAAAAAATGATTGTTCTTATAGACAGAACATGTATTGGAGGAGAAATGATGAAAAAGAAGAATAGTGATCCACAAATCCTTTCATCTGTTAAAAATGCATTACGAATACTAAAAAGCTTTTCCACATTTGAACCAACACAAAAAGTAAGTGATCTTGCTGAGGAATTAGGTTTAGCAAAAAGTACGGTTAGTAGACTCCTTTCTACGCTTGCTAGTGAAGGATTTGTAATCAAGGATGAAGGAACGCGAGATTATCGGTTAGGGTTATCTGTTTTAACCCTTGGAGGAATTGTAACGAACAACCTAGAGATTCATAATGAAGCCGCCCCTGTTCTCAATCGATTAGTGAATGATACTGGTGAAACCGCACATTTATCTATTTTGGATGAACTAGATACCATTTATATTCATAAAGAGGAGTGTCATCATCCTGTCCGTATCTTGACGCATATTGGTCGACGCAACCCCTCTTATTGCACGGGATCTGGTAAAGTATTACTGGCATTTAATGACGATAATATTTTAGAAAGGGTCATCGAAAAAGGATTAGTCTCTTATACCGAGAATACGATAACGGATCCAAACAAACTGAGAAGAGAAATGGAAGTAATCCGAAAGCAAGGTTATTCGATTTGTACAGAAGAGCTAACAGTTGGGACAAGATCTGTTGCTGCACCAATACGGGATTACTCAGGAAAAGTCGTTAGTTCCATTTCTGTTGTTGGACCGATTCAACGAATGAAGGAAGGTAAAATTCCTGATATCACAAATAAAGTAGTAAACGCAGCAAAAGATGCATCCGAGCGTTTAGGATATGATGAACGATACTTTAGAAAATTTTCAAAGGTATAATAAAACAGGCTAGTCCACAGACTAGCCTGTTTTATTTCAATTATCCTGTTAATGATGGTAAAAATGTTACAATACTAGGGAAGATAATTAAGATAATCAAAAACACAATCATGACGCCGACCGCTGGCAGAACCCCTTTAAAAATTTGTTCAATTGGAACATCTTTCACCACACCACTAATAATATACACACTTAGTCCTAATGGTGGAGTCAATACACCGATATTGATCATTAACACCATGATAATCCCAAACCATAATCCATCAAACCCTAATGAAGTAATGATTGGATAAACGATTGGTAATGTTAAGGTCATAATCGCAATTCCCTCAAGAAACATCCCCAAAAATAAATAAACAAGTAAAATTAACGCTAGGATGACATATGGTGATACATCCATGGATACGACCGCATTTGTTAGATGTGCAGGAATTCGACTTAAAGCTAGGAAGCTTCCAAATAAATTTGCTCCAATAAAGATTAGGAAAATCATCACGGTTAATCGTAAAGATTCATCAAGTGATTCCAACATACCTTTGAAGTTTAATCGTTTCATGATAATTGTTACGATAAATGCTAAACATGCACCAATCCCAGCTGCTTCACTTGGTGTAAATATTCCCAAGTAAATACCACCAATACTTATAAGAAAGATTAGTAGAAATGGCCAAATAGTTTTTAAAGAAGCAACCTTTTCCCAAAAAGATATGTCCTCCGCTTTTGCTGGTGCATTTGAGGGATTTACCTTCACTTGAAGCTGAATCAAGAAAATAAACAAAAGCGTTAAAATTATTCCAGGAACAAATCCACCAATTAAAAGTGGTCCAATTGGTACATTGGTTAATGCCCCGTAGATGATTAATAAAACACTTGGTGGAATTAATGATCCTAGTGTCCCCCCTGCTGCTACAGCTGCCGTGGAGAACGTTGTTTTATAGTTATACTTTTCCATCTCTGGAATACTTACTCTTGCAATAGTTGCTGTTGTTGCATTAGATGAACCAGAAATCGCTCCAAAAATAGAAGAAGCGCCAACTGTAGCGATAGCTAGACCACCACGAACTTTACCAAACCATTTATGAACAGCAGAAAACAAGTCATTTCCTAATCCAGAATAGGACAAGAACATCCCCATTAAGATAAATAATGGAATAACACTTAGCCCATAGTCATTGGACGTCCCAAACGCCGCCATTGATAATTGTGCTAAACCTACTGTACCGTCTGTTATCCAAGATACTCCTAGAAATCCAATCAAAAATAAGGATAGACCAACAGAAACTCGTAGGAATATAAGAACAAGTAATAATATTATTCCTAAAACCCCTGCCACCTCAGGACTCATCTGGATTCACCACCTTTAATAGAGAGTTAAAGCCATCCAATAATAATGTGAGTGCAAATGAGAAAGAACCAATAATCGTAAGGCCAGAGAAGATATACAATGGTAAACCAAGGTCACCACTTGTTTCCCCGCCAATCCAAACCCTTACAGAATACTCATATAGTTGCCATGTTGTTAAACATAGTAGAATAAATAGTACGAATGACGATATGCTATAAAGAATGTGTTGGCTTTTAGCAGACATTTTTCTAGTGAAGAAGTCAATTTCAATATGATTTTTCTTTAGTTGCCCCGCGCCTAAACTATAAAAGATCATTAAAGCAAGTAATAAACCTGTTAACTCATAAGTTCCGATAATTGGAGCGTTGAAAAAAAATCTTCCAGCTACATCGGCTGTTGTTAAAAGCATTAACGCCATCAATAAGACACTAGAAATTTTGTGCAATACATCATTTAAATGAACTGTAACTTTTTCTAAAGCCCTTGTAAATTTGACCAGACTGGACGTTTGATCAATCGTAGCATTTAGTTGTTTTTCTTCATTTAATTGTGGACTCATTCTTCCAAACTCCTTTCTATTCATTGATTTCTTCTATTAAACGAACTGCTTCATCATAAATTTCTTGTCCTGGAATCCCTCGCTCTTCCATTCTGTTAATCCAGTTTTCGGCAACATGTTGGGATGCATCTTTAAATTTATTCACTTCTTCTTCTGATAGCTCGATGAACTCTACCCCCGCTGCTTTTGATTCCTCTACTGCTTTTTCTTTTTGTTCGTCGAACGTTCTTCCCGCTAAAGCCGCCATCGGTAATCCAAGCAATTCTTCCTCTAGTAATTTCTGTTCATCTGTAGTGAATTTTTCCCAACTATTTTCATTCATAGAAACATAGAATAAATTCGTATTAAAATATCCTATGGTTACATAATCTACGAGGTCCGTTAAATTAAAGTCTTTGATTGCTGCAATTGGTAGAACCCCACCATCAATCACTCCTTTTTGAATCGCATCATAAATATCTGGTGCACCCATAGATACAGGAGTTGCTCCCCACGCCTCTAGCATTTGACTACCTTCTTCAGATGGCGTTCTTAACCGAAGTCCTTTAACGTCTTCAAAACTACGAACTGCTTTACCCTTTGTGATAATTGCATACGGATCTGCCGCATGAATCCATAAAGATTTTACATCCCAGTACTCATCTTGTATCTCCGGAAACGTGTCATATAATTTCTGGGCAACGATACTTAACTCTTCACCAGTACCCTCTGCCATAAAAGGAAGATTTAGCACAGACTGCACTGGATACCTTCCAGCATTGTATCCGTGAATTCCTCTCCCAACATCCATTAAGCCAGTTACAATATTATCGAGCGTTTCATTTGGCCCTCCTAACGAACCACCCATATACATGCGAAAGTCTACCCTTCCGTCTGTTAACTGTTCCACTTTTTCAGCAAATGCTGGGAAAGTAATTGCATTTTGTACGTGTGGTGGACCATCCATGCTACCAAAATTAAGTGTGACGCTTTCACTTTCTTTCGCCGAACTAGCAGAACATCCGGCTAACACGATGAGACCAACCATAGTAAAAATAAAAACGAATATCCATTTCAACCTTGTTCTGATCATGTTCTTACTCCTTTCTATATAAATCCGTTTCATGTATTACCTAAATATTGGCAATATTCAATAAACAATAAGTGTACGACTACTTCGTTTTTTAAGGTTAACCTGCCACCATTTAGGTAGCAGATTATTATTAACATTTACTCTACATTATTTGGTACTTTAGGAAATTCTACTTTTAAGTCCGCATAATTTTCAGCTATTGTTTTAGATGCCGCTTCTGATGAAGAAATATATTCTAATTCCGCAAGTTGCACTCCATTTTCAAAGTCTGATTTCTGATCATGATGATGAAGCAAATTCGTCATCTGACTTGCAAATCGTTGGGCTCTCCAAACACGGCGTACGCATACCTCAGAATATTGTTCAAGTGCTCGCTCACTACCTGTTTCATAAAAATATTTAAGTCCTTCTGCTAATACGCGGATATCCCCTATCGCAAGGTTCAATCCTTTCGCTCCAGTTGGTGGTACAATATGTGCTGCATCGCCAGCAAGGAATAAACGTCCGTGTTGCATCGTTTCACAAATGTAGCTTCTCATCGACACAATATTCTTTTGAAATATTGGTCCTTCTTCAATTTTCCAATCATCTAAATCCACTCGTGCGTGTATCTCAGACCAAATCCGCTCATCAGACCAGTTATTAATATCGTCATTAGGATCCACTTGCAAATAATAACGCTGCACTTCTGGTGTCCTTGTACTTATAAGGGCAAACCCGCGTTCATGATACGCATAGATCAACTCTGGATTGGCTGGTGGTGTTTCTGTTAGAATACCTAACCATCCAAACGGGTGGACAAATTCAGATTCCTTTAAAAGCTCCTCTGGTATTGCTTTACGACTTGGTCCATGGTATCCATCACAACCTGCGATGAAGTCACAAATCAATTCTTGTTCTTCCCCGTCATACTCAAATCTTATTTTTGGCTCTTTCGTATCAATATCGAAAGGGCTTACATTTTTGGAATTAAATAGAATCCTTCCTCCTGTATTTAAGCGTGCTGCGATTAAATCCTTTAATACCTCATGTTGTGGGTAAACCATAATTTTCTTTCCACCTGTAAGCTTTTCAAAATCGATGCGATGACGTTTCTTATTAAATTGAAATTCGATTCCTTTATGAGGATCACCAAGTTTCATCATACGCTCGCCGACACCAGTTTCATTTAATAAATCCATTGTACTTTGTTCCAACACACCTGCACGAATAGTGCTTTCAATTTGTTCTCTCGATTTCTTTTCAAGAATAACAGAATCTATCCCTTGTAAATGTAAAAGGTGAGATAACATTAACCCCGCAGGTCCTGCCCCGATAATCCCTACTTTTGTCCGCATATAAATATCTCCCTTACTTTGATTTCTTTCAGTAAAATCTAATTTTCTTTCACTATGCAAGAACAATCTTAGGTGATTCAGCTAGGTGGGAATAGTCCTTTTCTGCAAACGTAATTAATGCATTCCAGCTTCCAGATGATTGACCATCTGCCAAATAGCTTGGTGTCCAGCTTTTATCGATCATACTAAATAGCATTGCGATATGGCGACCTCCAGATTCTACTCTTGCCATTCTTGCATACTCAGGAAGCATATTATAAGCAGATTCATAGTCTTTCTTCTTCACTAAATTAACAAACTGTTTATCCAGTGCATGCTCGGAGACAGTTGGAACATTATGTCGTCCTCTTACTAAATTATGGGATAAAGCACCACTGGACAGAAAGACATATTTCTTATCACTTTCTCTTAAGACTTGAGCGATGACTTGCCCCCATTTATTTGTTTCTTCTAAACTTGCCGCTAAGGTAACAGACAAATTCACAATTGGAATATTTTCCTTCGGTGTTAGATAGCGTAGTGGAACAACACTACCATAATCCCAAACAAAGTATGGATCATCTACCCCTTTAACATCCAGGTTCGCTTCTATTCCAGCTTCTACTAGCTGATTTCCTAATTCTGGATCCCCGGGGAAGTAATAAGGGACATCCTTAATTAAATCAGGTGCTTCTGTCGCTGTTAGGGAACCTTTATGAACAGATGTACAATCAACATAGTGAAAGAAAGTAGATGGCCAATGACAAGAAACAAGGACAATGGCATCTGGCTTAATTTTATCGATTTCCTTACTTATCTTTTTCATCGCATTTACCATTTCTCTTTGAAACTCAGGAACTTTCTCCTCATGTGTAATACTAGGTACATGTGGAACCAATGCTGCCAATTCAATAGTCATGTGAATAACCCCCTAAATTTTTTATAGTTTAATTGTGATATTCGATAACTCAGTATAAAAATCAAGACTATGCATTCCTCCGGCCCTTCCAATACCACTTTGATTCGTTCCTCCAAATGGCGTTCGCAAATCCCTTAAGAACCAAGTATTCACCCAGATAATCCCAGCTCGAATGGATTGTGCTACACGATGAGCACGTTTGATGTCATTCGCCCAAATGGTGGCACTTAAACCATAATGGGTATCATTTGCTTGCATAATCACTTCTTCTTCCATATCAAATGGGGTAATGGTTACAATGGGGCCGAAAATTTCTTCGCGAATACAACGAGAGGTTCTTTCTAGTCCAGTAATAATGGTCGGCTCGATATAATAACCTGAATCTAAATCTTCCGGGCGGCCCCCACCTGTTACTATTTCTCCACCATCGTTTTTAGCAATTGCCAAGTAATTTATAACGCTTTCATAATGTTCCTTACTAATTAGAGCGCCAATATCTGTATCTTCATGCAACGGATTCTCTACTTTTAATTCTTTTGTTCGTTCAGCAAACTTCCTGACAAATTCTTCATAAATTGGTCGTTCTACATAAATTCGGGATCCACATAAGCAAACTTCACCTTGGCTAATGAAACTTGATTTAATCGTAGTTTCAATTACCTCATCAACGTCTGCATCCGCAAAAATGATATTCGGATTTTTTCCTCCTAATTCAAATGACAGCTTTTTCAATGATTCCGCACCAGATTTCATAATTGCCTTACCTGTTTTCACTTCACCGATAAATGAGATCGCATCAACATCCGGGTGTTTAGAAATTGCTTCACCAGCAGAATCCGCACCATAACCATGAACTAAATTAACTACTCCATTAGGCAACCCCGCTTCCTGACAAATTTCCATTAATACAGTAGCAGTTAATGGTGTCCACTCAGAAGGTTTAATAACGGTTGTATTTCCTGTAGCAAGCGCTGGGGCTAACTTCCATGTTAAAAGGAGTAACGGTAAATTCCATGGTTTAATCAGTCCAACTACCCCAACTGGATGTCGATAGGAATAATGAAACGCTTCCTTATCTTGTTGATAAGCTTCATTTCCTATTGAGATCATGTAATCCGCATAAAAATGAAAATTATATGCTGCTCGAGGAATATCTATTTTTTTCGCCAAGGATAATGGCTTTCCTGTATCTAATGACTCTAAATACGCTAGTTCTTCTACTCTTTCTAAAATCAGATCACCAATTCGTCTAAGAATCCTCGAACGCTCCTGTAGTGTGTAATCTTTCCACGGACCATCTAAAGCTCTTCTCGCAGCTGCAACAGCATAATTTACTTCTTCTTCCCCTGCTTGAGCGACCGTACCAATTAATTGTTCTGTTGCAGGATTAATATTTTGGAAAGTTTTTAGATTCTGAGAATCAGTAAACTGGCCATTAATAAAATGTCGGCAATGAATCGTTTTTATTTTCGTTTCCATCCGCAAGCGCTTCCCCCCTAATAAAAAATATATCAATCTATCTAAATTAAAGTTACCAATGAAAAATTCCAGTTTCAACTTCCAGTTCCTCTATACGCAACTATGTTCTTTTTTTTGCAAAAATTTAGTATAGAATGATAAATAACAATTATGTTTTAATGAGGAGGTAAGGATAGTTGTTCGATTTTCATACACATTTTATTCCTAATCACGTTTTAACTTGGTTACAAGATCATAAAAAAACAGTCCACGCAAGGTGGGAAAAGAAATTACCTGATAAACATAAGTTTTTAACTGTAAATGGAAAATGGGGATTTGAATTAAAACCAGCATTTTACGATTTAACCTTATATAAACAAGAATCTGTTGATGTTGGTGTTACTCATTCTGTTTTATCACCTATCCCCCAATTATTTATGTACGACTTTAGCCCGGAAATAACTACAGAGGTTTCACAAATCTATAATTCTTCTTTAGCAGAAATTGTAGGCAATTCACCTGATCGTTTTTCTGCTCTTGGAACCTTACCACTAACTGCACCTGAAAAGGCTGCAACTATTTTAAACGAAGCAATGAATCAGGGTTTAAAGGGAGCTATCATAGGCCCAGGATTAGGAGAGAAACTCCTATCTGATAACTTCTTCACTCCTTTATTTGAAGAGGCCAACCGATTAAAAGCGATTCTTTTTATTCATCCACTTTTAAGCACAGATCCTAGAATTAAGTCGAAAAAAATGCCGAATTTAATTGGGGTACCTTGGGAAACAACCGTGACTGCAACAGATATCATTTTAAGTGGACTCATTGACAAATACCCAGACATAAAAATCGTCTTTGCTCATGGAGGAGGCTTCCTTCCATATCAGTTAGGAAGAATGGATAAAGGATATGATCAATGGAAAGATGTATCATCAAATCTAAGTGCAGCACCATCTGAATACGCAAAACGTTTCTGGTATGATACGGTATTATGGAATTCAAATAGTTTAGATTTGTTAATAAAAACAGTCGGAAAAGATAAAGTCGTTCCAGGCTCAGACTTTCCTTTTGATCTCTCAGTGTGGCCACCGGAAGTTAATAGTGAAAAAGGAAGTCAATCCTTATCGGGATTAATAAATATGAATTTCTAATGTTGATATTGTTGTTAAATCCGTACGAGTAAACGAAAAATGAGTGAGATACCCCATCCCACTCATTTTTCATTACTATTAATACACTTTATCTCCATTAAATATAGAATTCTTTACAACTACATAGTCAACATTTCGTATCGCTTTTAGTTCTTTTCCACCTGCATAAGAGATAGAAGATTGTAAATCCTGTTCCATTTCGTCTAAGGTGTCTTGTAGGCTTCCTTTATACTCTACATACATCTTCTTACCTTCCACGTTTTTCTTTTCACCTTTTTGAAATTCGGATGCGGATCCAAAATATTCTTTAAACACCTTTCCATCTCTCTCCACTGTTTCACCTGGCGATTCTTCATGACCTGCAAATAAGGATCCAATCATGACCATCGACGCACCGAAGCGAATGGATTTTGCAATGTCACCGTGCGTGCGAATTCCACCGTCAGCAATAATTGGTTTTGTGGCTGCTTTTGCACACCAGCGAAGCGCCGCTAATTGCCAACCTCCAGTACCAAAACCTGTCTTTATCTTTGTAATACATACCTTACCAGGCCCGATTCCAACTTTAGTTGCATCTGCCCCCGCATTTTCTAATTCTCGAACCGCTTCTGGTGTTCCAACATTCCCAGCAATAACAAAGCTTTCTGGTAAATGTTTTTTAATGTGTTGCACCATGGCAATAACCTGATTGGAATGACCATGCGCAATATCAATCGTAATATATTCAGGGGAAAGTCCCTCTTCTTTCATTTGTTCAACAAAACGATATTCTTCCTCTTTTACCCCGACACTAACAGAAGAATACAATCCACGCTTATTCATATCTTTAATGAAATCTATTCTTCTTTCTGGTTGGAATCGATGCATAATGTAAAAATAACCTTTTTCTGCCAAATAAATTGCAAGTTCTTCATCTATAATGGTTTGCATATTTGCTGGAACCACTGGTAATTTAAAAGTACGATTTCCTAACCTTACAGTTGTATCACATTCGGAACGACTTTCCACAATACACTTTGCAGGAATTAATTGAATATCTTCATAATCGAATACATTTTCCATATCTCCACCCCTAAAACACAAATATTATTTATATACAACACAAAAACATACGTTTATATACTAACAACTTACCTAAATTATGATTGTTTGTCAACAATCATCCATTAAATCGCGAATATAAACAACATTTCTGATGCATGAAATACCTATTTTCAATTATCAATTATTCCACTCCGTAAATTAGAATATTTTGCTTATTCATGATAGGCTTAAGTTTAGAGAAACTACTTTGAGAACTCAGGATTTAGGAAAAGGTTGGGGGCATGAATATGAAAAGAAAAGGAAAAATGATTACGAAAGAAATAGACAGCAAGTATTTAAATGAAACTAAGGAAATTAAAATATACCAACCAGAAAGCTTTTCACCACTATATAAATACAATATTTGCATGATGCAAGATGGAAATGACTTTTTCCAAATGGGACGTGTCGCTACATTAAGTGATCGACTTCACGACGATGGAGAAATAGCAAATACCGTATTTGTCGGAATCCATTACAAAGACAGAGCAGATCGACGGAGAAAATATCATCCAAATGGAGAAGAATATGAAGCATACACAACATTCATTGTAAAGGAAGTCATTCCCCTTTTAGATGAAATAGTTCCGACCCTCATGCTAGGAAAAACTCGTGCACTCATGGGAGATTCACTTGCAGGAACATTCGCACTCGTGACAGCATTAAGATATCCGAATACATTTGGAAAAGTTATTATGCAATCACCATATATCGATGAATCCGTACTAAACATTGTGAAAAAATCTGAAATAAATTTTTCCTCTCTTGATATTTATCATACAATAGGAACAAAAGAAGACGAAGCACCATTATCTGATGGAACTATAGAAGATTTACTCACTCCAAATCGGGAATTAAATAACCTTTTAAATGAAAAAGGTGCAAATTGCACATATTATGAGTTAGAGGATGGTAACCACACTTGGAAATATTGGCAAAAAGACATGCCACGAACATTAATTTCTATGTTTTCCGAATAGGAAAGTTTTGATATAATGTTATAAAATTCAAACGTAAATAATGAGGAGGATCTAGCATGAAATACGGGATTGCAATCTTTCCATCAAAGAACATTCAGGATGAGGCAAATTCATTTAGAAAACGTTATGATCCACACTATGCCTTAATTCCACCACACATCACATTGAAGGAAGCATTCCATGTGGAGGAAAATGAGTTGAAGGATATGGTTACAGAACTAAAACAAATTGCAAACGAAACAAAACCATTTACCATTAACATTAATAAAGTAAGTACGTTTGCGCCTGTCACGAACACCATTTATTTTAAGGTAGAACCAGTTCCAGCATTAATGGATTTACAGAAAAAGCTGCAAGAAGGTACACTTACAAATAATTTGACGCATTCCTTCGTTCCACATATCACCATCGGACAGCAATTAATGGATGATGAGTATTCAGATGTCTTTGGTACTTTGAAAATGAGTAAATTTACGTTTGAAGATACGATAGATCGTTTTCAACTTTTATATCAGTTAGAAAATGAATCTTGGACCGTTTATGAAACATTTGTTTTCGGAAAGGAATTTATATGAACGTCAAAATTGTAGAATCAGAAGAAGAATTACAACAAGCCTACGATATACGAATGATCGTATTTGTAGAAGAACAAAACGTACCTCCTGAAGAAGAAATAGACGATCTTGAAGGCAGTTCAATCCATTTCATCGGTTATGATCATGAAAAACCAGTTGCCGCAAGCCGTCTTCGCTTCGTAGAGGAATATGGGAAATTAGAGAGGATTTGTGTGTTAAAAGAGGCTCGTGGGAAATCCTTTGGCAAAGAAATCATACAAGCAATGGAAAAAGTTGTGCAAGAAAAAGGTTTTAAAAAAGCTAAATTAAATGCACAAACACACGCTGAAGGTTTCTATCAAAAACTTGGCTACCACACTATATCTGGAGAGTTTATGGACGCGGGTATTCCACACGTTACAATGATTAAAGAATTATGATTTAAAGCACTACATCAATAGATGTAGTGCTTTTTATTTTGGTTCGAATGACTTTTCATACAATGGATACACTAATTATTAAACGGTTTTAACTGGGGGATTGAATATATGACAGATTATTTATCCATGTCCATCGATCTTATTTTTGGGTTTATTGCCTTATTCATTGTAACTAAAGTATTAGGAAAAACCTCGATGTCACAAATCACACCATTTGATTTTGTATCTGCTGTTCTACTGGGAGAACTCGTCGGTAACGCTTTATTTGATAAAAAAGCAGGTGTACCTGAAATAGCCTTTGTTGTGGCATTATTCGGAATTCTGATGTGGCTTTCGGAAAAAATAACACAGAAATTCAAACGAACAAGGGCACTTATCGAAGGTTCTCCTTCTGTCGTTATCCATAAAGGAAAATTGTATCGAGATTCCTTGAAGAAAAACAATTTAGATTTAGATCAATTGCAACATTTATTAAGAGTGAAAGATGTGTTTACTTTACAAGAAGTAGAATTTGCAATTTTAGAAGCGAATGGTGAATTATCTGTTTTGAAAAAATCTGATTACCAAACTCCTACACGGAAAGATATGAAATTAAGTCCAAAAGAAGTGAATCTTCCAGCAGCTCTTATTAATGATGGGGAGCTTATTGAGGATAATTTGAGGGAGAAAAATTTAACAAAAGAGTGGGTCATGGAGCAAATTAATGCGCAAGGGTTTGATCGTATAGAAGATGTGTTTTACGCAGAATACGAGAAAGGTGAAGATTTATTAATTTATCCATTTTTAAATCGAAATCATACGAAATGGGATGGCTAATGGACATCCCATTTCTTGTCGTCCAGCTCCAGCGCCCAGCGACTAGCGAGACTTCCTTCACCTTCGTACGATAAGTCAACATCGACTCACTCCGTTCGTCGTGTTTCCTTTATCTCCTACGGCTCAGTCCAGTCCGTACGTCGCTAAACGGGCGCTTGCGCTTTCTTTTTTTAAACTAATGCATGAAAATGCTTACCTTTATAATCGTGCTGTAATTTCTTTCTAGGAGTTGTTGAGGTGGTTTCAGCGTGATAACGTTCGTAACTATTACGGATTTCTTGATGGTGCCTTTCCAGAACAGCTTTATACGATTTTTCTACACTTGTTGCTCCTATTCGTTCAGTAGAATTCACACGTATTTGATAATCATTAACTGGATAATGATTAATTGGCAAAATATATCCCATACTCAACCTCCTCCTTTTAACTTTTCTGATTATTTTAATTATACTTATATTTCTTTTTTCTGTCTACTTATATTATCCATACCCCTTTTTATTATTCCTCAAACGCCTTTTCCAATTGTTTCATGACGGACTCCATTTGCTGGATTTGTTTTAGAAAAGAATCATTCCACTTATTGGCGTTTTTTTCGAAAGTCCTTATCTTCTCCTCCGGCCTTTGGAACCACTTCTCATTTTTTTCCAAATGCTTACCTAAGATTCCAACATTTTCTATCCAAGGGTTCACCTTTCGTTTACTCAAGTTTCACCATCCCTTCTTCCAACGCTTATTAGTATTTTATGTAAAAAAATAATGTGGGAATCAGTCAATCAACAAATTAGGCGCCCAACCTTTTCTTATCGTTTTAATCGTTGATGAAATAGGTAGAAAATAGACATATATTACACAAAATAGAGCCAAATATCGGTATATGCCCACACCAACAATGTAGTCCCACATATTCTATTAGGGAAAAGTAACAAATTATGAAAGGAGACACAAATCATGGGTTGTGGAAAAAAATTTGAGTCAGGTAATTGCGTTGCTGATATCCTAAGAGATATTGTTGATGCGCAAAATGATATTGTTGAAAACTGCTGTGATACAGGTTGTGAGCAATCTATTGGTGATTTATTAGGAGAAAAAGAAAATGGAAATGGGCTAGATACTGTACCTGTTATTCTATATTGCGACTGCAAACCTTTTAAAGGATTCGGTGCTGAGAGGAAAGCGAAGCATGGTCACTTTGGAATGGGGGAAATCATATCAAGCTTCATCTTCCGCGTAAAATCTGTAGATAAGGATAACTGTGCTGTATTAGAATTACTATTATCAGATGGTCAGGGCTGTGGTCACGATAGCCTGAAAGATCCAACCGACCAAGTGACGAAAAAATTAGAAGCAACCGGAATCTGCATCACTGTAGATCTTGACTGCTTCTGCCACGTAACATGCTTACCAGCAATTAGCGTTTTTAACAATGACTAATTCCGTCATATAGAATATAAATTCAGCAGAAACTCCGCCTAACTATGCATTGGGAACACCATGAAAATAACTCATGGTGTTCTTTTATTTTCGTCCGGCTCCAGCGCCCAGTGACTAGTAGACTTCCTTCACCTCCGTACGATAAGTCAACATCGACTCACTCCGTTCGTCGTGTTTCCTTTATCTCCTACGGCTCAGTCCAGTCTATACGTCACTAAACGGTCGCTTGCGCCTTTGTTCTAAAATCCAAGCAATCGAATCGATCTTATGTCGTCAAAAGGTATTTGCAGCATTCTCTTTCCGCTTTGGAACAGAACTTCTTCATTTTCAAAAGAAACAATGATTCCACGAACCGTTCTTTGTCTTGTTTTTATTTCACATCTCATTTTTGGTGCATATTCCGATGTATTAGCAAAATACTCCACTCGCTCACGAATACTCATATCTTTAAATTGCTTTCTCTCTTTAACTGGTTCCTGGTCTTCTACCGTTTCAGTCATCACTTCATTTTTCATTTTCGTTTCTTCCTCCGTAACCATTTCCTGTTCTGAGGAATCAACTGCGTCTTTTTCAGCCTTTTTTGATGAATATTTCTTTTTAGGGGTTTCAATAGGCTTCTCTTCTGTTGTTTCTTCAGCCGTGACTTCTTCTTCCATCATGACTCTCGGTTCTTTTACTTTATTTATTACTTCCTTTTTTGACTTTGCCTTTTTCTTTGGGGTAACATAACTCTCCTGCATAGGTGCGATTGGGTGCGTTATGCCTTTATTTTTCTGTATAAAAAGCAATGGTTCATTCGCATATTTCTCCTTGCCCATACTAACCTCTCCCTTATAACAATTTACAATCTAATATATGTTATTCATTCACCGAGTGTGTATTTGCCTATGAAATCTTGTGTGGGATATGGGATTGAGGGAAATCAGTTACTTTTATCTAATACGTACATAGAAAAAAGCATGAACCGTATTAATGGTCCATGCTTTCCTATTCAAGAAACTAAATAACTCATAAAAGTAGTAGCCATTCCAAAATAAATTAAAATAGAAATAATATCGTTAATAGTGGTTATAAATGGGCCAGAAGCTACCGCAGGATCAACGTTTAAGCGATCCATTACGATAGGAACAAGTGCCCCAGATAATGTCGCAACGATTAAGGATGCCATGATAGATACACCTACAATAATACCTAGATATATATCAGCTTTCCAAAAATAAATAACAATGGCAATGACGATTCCGCAAACAGCTCCTGTAATTAGTCCAGTAGTTGTTTCTCTAACAATGAGTCGCATCTTTCCTTGGTTTCCGTATTCTCCGTTGGATAGTCCGCGAATGGCTACAGCTAGTGCTTGTGTTCCTGTATTTCCGGCCATCCCGCCAATAAGTGGAATAAAAATAGCTAACACGGCAACTTGATTTAACGTTTCTTCAAATTGACCGATTAAGCTCGCTGTAAACATTCCTAAAAACAAAAGAATCACTAACCAAGGTAGCCGTTTTTTTGCCGCATCCAATGGACTATCATCTGGTTTAACTTCTTCTGAAATACCGGCTAATTGGGAGAAGTCTTCACTTGCTTCTTCTTCCATAACATCTAAAATATCATCCACGGTAATAATTCCAAGTAAATGATCTTGAAAATCTACAACTGGAAGTGCTAAGAAATCATAATCTCGGAACATCTGCGCGATTTCTTCTTGGTCTTTTGCAACAGAAACCTTGACCACCTTTTCACTCATTATTTCTTCTATTTTTACCTGATTATCCGCTACAATCAAATCTCTTAATGATAGTACGCCGACAATTCGCTTATCTTCATCAAGTACATATAAGTAGTAAATGGTTTCCGCTCCAGGCGCTTCTTCCTTCAATTGTTGCATCGCTTCGACTACCGTTTTTGTTTTGTATAAAGCGACAAATTCAGTAGTCATAATACTACCGGCTGTTTTCTCCTCGTAATGAAGAAGTTGCTTAATTTCAGCGGCAGCATCTTGATCCATCATCGTAAGGAAGCTAACAACCTCTTCTTTATGCATGTTATTTAAAATATCCACCGCATCATCTGCGGGCATTTTGGATAGAATCATCGCCCCTTGCCTTGGATTCATTTCTGTAAAATAGCCAGGGGTATTTTCCAAATCAATATTTGCCATAATCTCCGCTAATTCATCGGGAGATAAATATGCATAAATTCTTATTCGATTTTCTTGGGATTGATCAACAAAAAACACAGATTGATCATATGGGTGCATTTCAAGGAAATTTTCCCTAAACTCATCTGTCTGTTCTTCATTTAACGCTTCGTACACTTTGTCCCAATGCGCTTTATACTCTTCTTCATATTTTTCTTCGTAATTATTTTGTCTCTCTTCCATAAGGATACTTCCTTTCTCTCACGAAACAGTATAGAACCTATTCCCTGTTCCGCTAATTCGAAACTTTTACTTACGATTTTTCACAAAACTTGGCATTCGTCAACCCTTTGCTATACTTTTGCCTGTCTGCCAAGAATTTCTACTTGAATAAAACTTATAAACTTAATCAATGATAAACTTATACATATCTAATAACCGATAGCAAGGAGGAGTTTTATGAAAATAGACGTTATTGGTGACATCCATGGTTGCATCGATGAATTGCATGCGCTATTTGAAAAACTCGGTTACCAAAAAGAAAATAATATCTTCGTTCACCCTGCTGGTCGTATTCCGGCATTTGTTGGTGATTTAACAGACAGAGGTCCGGATTCATTAGCAGTTATTAGACTTGTCTATCAAATGGTTGTCGAGCATAAAAGGGCAAAATACGTCCCAGGTAACCACTGTAACAAATTATATCGCTTTTTTCTAGGGAACAAAGTCCAACAAAAGCACGGTCTGGAGACTACTGTTCAAGAATATGAGACATTATCTACTAGAGAGCAAAAAATAATAAGTAAACAGTTCAGAACGCTTTATGAACAAGCTCCATTATATTTAGAAATCCCGGAGGTTTCCGCAGTTATTGCTCATGCAGGAATACGTGAAGATTACATTGGTAGAACCGATAAGAAGGTACAAACCTTCGTATTATACGGTGATATCACTGGTGAATTTCATTCTGATGGCCGCCCGTTTCGCAGGGATTGGGCCAAACACTACCATGGTGACCGGTGGATCGTCTATGGTCACACTCCTGTGATGGAGCCACGTATCAAAAATAAGACAATCAACATTGATACTGGTTGTGTTTTTGGTAATAAATTGACCGCTTTTCAATTGCCAGAAGAAAAGATAGTGGCAGTCCCATCCGAACAGCCACTAGTCGAAGAAAAATTTAGTTATTTCGATAATGATTAAAGTGCACGTTCAAAAGGAGGATGTAAAGCACCGAAGTCGTCTAAGTACACAACGTCCTTTTGAACAACCTTTCAAAGAAGTTCCTTCATATCACTCGGTAAATTAGATTCAAGCTGGATGTATTCTTTTGTAAAAGGATGTTCAAATGCAAGCTTATAGCAATGTAAGGCATGTCTCTTTATATAATCCGTTTTCCCGCCATATAAATCATCCCCCGCTAATGGATGATTTATATGGGAGAAATGGACACGAATTTGATGTGTTCTACCTGTTTCCAGTTGAATGTTTACCAAGGTATGTAAGGGTAATCGTTTCTCTACTTTAAAATGAGTTACCGCCCGTTTCCCAGTTTCCTTCACCATTCTTTCGATAATGGAACCCTCTTTCCGATCAATTGGAGCATTTATGGTTCCACTATCTTTCATTAAATCCCCTTCCACCAATGCTTTATATCTTCTCTTTATTTTTCCCGCTTTCTGTGCCGTAGACAATAAGGAATGACTATAACGGTGTTTGGCTATTAATAACAAACCAGATGTATCCCGATCAAGCCTAGTTACGACATGGATCGTATAAGGGATATTATGTTTTTCGTAATATCCTAAAATCCCATTAGCAACGGTTCCTGTTGGATGATGGAGAGATGGAATGGTAGCAATTCCAGCAGGCTTATCCACCACGATAACTGAATCATCTTCATAGACAATGGACAAGTCCATTTCATCTTTAACCATGTACTCTCCTACCTGCTCTTTAGGAAATGAGATTTCCAGTAAGTCCCCTTCCTTCAAGCTGTATCGGACCGTTTGTGGAATACCGTTAATAAGAATCTTTCCTTCCAACTTCACAGCGGTCAAGATTCTTCTAGAAAAACGTTGATATTCCTTTAAGTAATCCCGAATCATCATACCAACATGTTCGGAATTAATCATCCATTTCATAACTACTTCGCCTCATTCTTATTTCCCATCTTCCGTAACAAAAGAATCTCTGACTCGATTCCAAAATGGGAATTGTCTAAATCTAGCAAATCGTACTCTTTCTTTCGCCACCCGACATTGAATCGACTTCACATCATTATAGGTTCGACTAAAATGATCAATGGAAATTAGGAAGCTTTTGTCCTTCTTCGGTTCCAGTAAACATGTATGATGTTTTGGCAAAATTAAAGGAGAGCCTATCGTACGGAAAACCCGATTATTAATAGAAGCCATTTCTGTTAATTGAATTGCTTCAATGGCTGGGTGTATGATGGCACCACCTAATGCCTTATTATATGCAGTACTTCCGGAAGGTGTAGAAATACAAATTCCATCTCCACGGAACGTTTCAAAATACTCCCCTTTAATTTTAACATCAAAGACAACAGAGCCCTCCGCTGTTTTAATCATTGATTCATTTAAGGCGAGAAAACGATCCCTTTCACCGGAGTTTTTTCTTATAATCACTTCAAGTAATGGATACTCAACAACTTGAAATGGAGTTTTCGCAATTTCTATCACTAATTTTTCGATTTCATCTGGTGTGTAATCTGCATAAAACCCAAGATGACCAGTATGAACTCCAATAAAAGCCGTTCGATTTAAACGATGGACGTAGCGATGAAAGGCCTCCAGAAACGTTCCATCTCCTCCAACAGAAATAACGATTTCAGGTTCCTCTCGATCGTATTCCAATTCAAAATCTGTTAAATATTGTTTCATCGTTACTTTTATTTTTTCTGAACGCTTATCCTCTCTAGATACAATTTTAAATTTCAAGTCGTTCCTCCCCTTTAATAAAATTAATTATTTTTCCTATTAAAGATTCGCCGCGCTTCTTGAATTTCATGTTTTATTTTTGACATTTCTTCATCTAATTTAAAAGCCGCTTCAGCAGCATTCTGCAATCTTATTTGGATATCATCAGGAATACTACCTTTATATTTATAATTCAATGAATGTTCATTCGTCGCCCAAAAGTTCATTGCTAGCGTACGTATTTGGATTTCGGCTAAGACTAGTTTTCTCCCCCGAACCATTTCTACTGGGTATTGAATAATCATATGATAGGAGCGATATCCGCTAGGCTTTTTATTCGTAATATAATCTTTCTCTTCTACAATTGAAAAATCATCACGATTACGAAGCATTTCAACAATAGCATAAATATCATCTACGAATTGACACACGACCCGAACACCAGCTATATCATATATTTCTTTTTCAATATTTTCTAATGGGACTCCCCTATTTTTAGCTTTTTCTAAAATACTTTGGACTGGTTTTACTCTTCCGGTAACAAATTCGATTGGCGAATGAGATGATTCGTATTCAAATTGTGATCGCGTTCCTCTTAATTTTACTTTAAGCTCATCAACCACCTGTTTATAGGGGGCAAGTAAATATTCCCAGTTCATAACAAACACACTCCTACACTTAACTGTAACATGAATCTTTCACCATCGTTATTTAGAAAACTTGGCATTTTCTCCAAAAGCTTTAATCATTGTCTCCGCTACACTTTGTGGGAAGAAAACATTGTATTTCCTAGCCTGCAATCAAAGACAAAGTCCACTCAAATTATAGCTTATATTCGTGTAACATACTAGCTTGATTCCTTTTCTTTGCAAATTTATCCTATATTGGCGATAATCATTAATAATATATTTTTACATTATAATTGGAGGCCAAATTTTTTATGGCACAAGAAATAGAAATTGAATTTAAAAATTTGTTAACAGAAGATGAATTTAACATTTTATTGGATAAATTGCCATTCCCTGAATATAGTGTAAAACAAACGAATTTTTATTTTGAGACAAAAGATCTTTCATTAAAGGACAAGGGATGCGCACTTAGAATTCGGGAAAAACAAGGGAATTATCGTCTAACATTAAAAGAACCACATGAATTAGGCTTACAAGAAACACACGATACGTTAACAGAAGAAGAAGCAAAACATTGGTTAAATGGAAAAATCATTCCAAAACCTGAGACAACCCGACAATTGCAAAACTTAGGCGTTGATCAAGAGGAATTAGTATATTATGGAAGTCTCACAACAGAGCGTCGAGAGGTTGAATACCAGGATGTCCTCATTGTTCTAGATGTTAGTACTTATAATGGTGTTCAAGATTATGAATTTGAATTAGAAGCAAAGGATCAAAAAATAGGACTTACAAGATTTCATTCTATTTTAAATCAATTTGGAATTAAGAAGAAGGAAACACCTAATAAAATAGTACGTTTTTTTAATACATCACCTAAATAGGAAGCATTTAATCAGATTTGTTGCCCATTCTATCATCCACTTGTAAAATTAAAAGCAGGAAAATTATATTATATATGTTTTTGTAAACCATAAATAAGGAGAAGCGGATGGAAATAAAACACGGAACGATTTATGAAGCAATTGGTGGCTTTGATACAATAGACAGATTAGTTACTGCTTTTTATAAACGAGTCGGGAAACATCCTGATTTAATTCCCATTTTCCCAGAGGATTTAACGGAAACGGCAAGAAAACAAAGATTATTTTTAACCCAATTTTTTGGAGGTCCTAGACTTTATGAGGAAGAACGTGGTCAACCAATGATGAGAAGACGCCACTTGCCATTCCCCATTACACCAACAAGAAGAGATGCATGGTTAAGTTGTATGAAAGAGGCACTTGACGAAGCTGAAATTGAAGAACCGTATCGTTCGGTGATATTTGAAAAATTGACCCTTACAGCAAATCATATGATGAATAAACTAGATTGATAGAAGAAGTTGTTCAAAAAGTGCGTCACCCTCCTTTTTGAACACGCACTAGAAAGGAGAATTCGATGTGAGTTGGGATCAAACTGAGCTAAAAAAGTTTAATAAGTCAAACACATCGGAAAGCTGCAACTATCTTGACAGTCATTCTAAACCGATTGAAATGTATGTGTTTATAGACCCACTTTGCCCGAACTGCTGGTATTTTGAGCCTTATATAAAAAAGTTTTCGCTTGAATATGGACGATTTTTCACTATCCAACAAATTTTAAGTCCTTCTATAAATCGTGATCAACTGTCTTGCAGAAAATCGTCTTATTCATCTAATAATTTTACTGTTTCTAATCCTTGGATTGTATCTTTTGCTATTAAAGCCGCCGAGATTCAAGGAAAAAGAGCAGGAAAAACATTTTTGAGAAAACTACAAGAACACCTCTTTTTGCGAAATCTTGACATTTCCAATGAACAAATCCTAATGGAAATTGCCCGTGAAGCAAAATTAGATTTAGAAGAGTTTGTAGAAGATATGCACTCCGCCACCGCTAGGAAAGCTTTTCAAAGTGATGTACAGCTTAGACACGAAATGGAAATAGATATAACACCAACTGTTGTCTTTTTTAACCATTCAAATGATGACCAAGGGATTAAAATAGTAGGTCTTTATCCATATGAAGTGTATGAATTTATATTACAGGAAACCTTACAAATTACCCCAATTCCATCAGAGAAACCGCCATTAGAGGAATTTTTAAAACGACATAATATGGTTAGAAGCAAGGAAATTTCCATTGTTTATGATTGGAGTTTATCGAAAACAGAGAAAGAATTGAAAAAGCTGCAATTCAGACAACGAGTAAACCGAATAAATGAAAACGAAAGATGTTATTGGAAATATAAGGAATAATAGTATATTGCAAAAAAAGGATATGCGGGGCAGCGCATATCCTTTTTCATTCTTTGTATAAATACAAAGGGGGATGGGAGAAAGTTTCATGATCAAACAAAAGGGGTATTTGTTTGTGTAATTAACTTACAAATTAATAATAACAAGTATTTTAATGTTTGACAACCCTCTGTTCATAATTTCACAAAATGTTCAATTCTATTATTTTCTTTGTTGCATATACTTGATATAAAAATGAATTCTATGTAAGGAGGGTCTCTTCGTGCAACTACTCTTTCCTCTCTTCTTCTTCGTCTTAGCACTCATTGCATTTGGCTTAAATATTTTAGGAATCATGCAATTAATCCCTATTTATATTACATTACCAATTTTATTTATTGCAATTTATCTCACCATCTATTCTTTGTTCAATCAAAATACATTTCACCGGAGAAGAATGAGATAATTCGTATTTTATGCCTGGAGTTTAGGAGGTGGCTCCCTTCCTTAAATGTGCATCATGGATAAAAGGAATGACACCTTTACTCTAAAAGCTTTATAAAAAAGAAAAAAGAAAAAAGGATATGCGGGGCAGCGCATATCCTTAGTCCGTCTTTGTATAAACAAAGGGGGGATGGGAGAAAGTTTCATGATCAAACAAAAGGGGTATTTGTTTGTATTAAACTTACAACTATATAATATCAAGTTCATGTCGAATTTTCAAGGTTTTTGTTCATGCATTCACAAAAAGTTCAATTTTTTATTTAAAAAGGAGCAGGTACACCTGCTCCTTTGCTTATTAATTTAATAATAGTTTTTCCATTTCATTTAACTTCTCTTCGAAGACATCCAAAGCACCTAAAATGGGCTGTTTCGATGTCATGTCTACCCCTGCTTTTTTCAATACTTCAATTGGGTCATCACTACTTCCTGCCTTCAAAAATTCTAAATAACGCTCTACAGCAGGATCTCCTTCTGTTAAAATTTGATTTGCTAAGGCTGTTGCGGCGGAATAGCCTGTTGCATATTGGTACACATAGTAATCGTAGTAGAAATGCGGAATTCTTGCCCATTCTAAACCAATTTCTTCATCAGATACTACTGCATCACCATAATATTTTTTATTAAGTGCATAATAAATTTCCGTTAATTTATCTGCTGTCAATGCTTCCCCATTTTTTGCCTGAACATGAATATCGTGTTCAAATTCAGCGAACATCGTTTGACGGAATACGGTTCCTCTAAAGCCTTCTAGAAAATGATTTAATAAATATAATTTTTCTTTTTCATCTTCTAAGTTTTTTAACATGTAATCATTTAATAATGCTTCATTACATGTGGAAGCTACTTCTGCAACGAAAATGGAATAATTTCCGTAACGATATGGTTGATTTTTTCTTGTGTAGTAACTATGCAAGGAATGTCCAAGTTCATGTGCTAATGTAAACGTATTATTTACATTGTCTTGCCAGTTTAACAGGACATACGGATTTGTTCCATACGCACCTGAAGAATAAGCCCCACTACGTTTACCTTTATTTTCAACTACATCAATCCAACGATTTTCAAAGCTTTGTTCAAGGATCTTTCCGTACTCTTCACCTAATGGTTTTAGTCCTTTAATAACGTAATCTTTCGCCTCATCATAGCTTATTTTCATCTCCACATCTTTTACTAATGGAGTATACATATCGTACATATGAAGTTCATCCACACCAAGAACTTTTTTACGAAGTTCGATATAGCGATGTAGTAATGGTAGTTTATCATTCACCGCTTCAACTAGGTTATCATAAACTTCTTCTGGAATATTATTGTTATCCAATGCAGATTGTCTTGCAGAGTCATAATTTCGCACTTTCGCTGAGAAATTATGTGTTTTCACTGTTCCGCTTAAAGTGGATGCAAATGTATTCTTGAATTGGCCATACGTATCATACATTGCTTTAAACGCATCTTTACGGACTCTCCTATCTTTTGATTCCATGAAGCGACTATAACGCCCATGTGTTAAATCAATTTCTTCCCCATTCTCGTCTTTAATTGCTGGGAATGGTAAATCGGCATTATTTAACATACTAAAAGTCTGAGAACCTGTCGATAATGCTTCAGAAGCCTCTGCTAATAGAACTTCCTCTTTTTCGCTTAGTACATGTGGACGTTGGCGGTTAATTTCATCTAGAACCTTATTATATTCTTGTAATTCTTTCTTTTCCTGTAAAAAGGATTCCAATTTCGCTTCATCCATCGTAAGAATCTCAGGAACTACATAACTCATTGAACTTGATGCAAGCGTCAATACCGTTTCTGCTTGAGCATTCATTGCTTGGTAAAAGGAATTCGTCGTATCTTGGTCATAGCGCATATGAGCGTATGTATATAACTTCCCTAATCGTTCTCCAAGTTCATCTTGCAGTTTGAATAGATTATAAAGGGTGTCCGCTGATTCGGATAGTTTTCCTTGGAACTTTGTAATTTCAGGAATATCTTTTTGTAATTGTTCAAACTCTTTTTTCCAAAGATCATCGGTTTCGAATATGTCTTCGAGTTTCCATGTTTTTTCTACAGGTACTTCTTCACGTTTTGGTAATTGTTTTGTTGATTGTGCCATTACAAATTCCTCCTTTAATTCCTTATCCTTAATAATTCTAGATTTACTAAAATATTCCTTTTTATTCTCTCCTATTTACTTAGTATATCGAAATACAGTAGATTCATGCTCGGATTTTGTTTCCTTCCTTCATTATTAATTGCTTGATTAACGCCTTATCTCCGTTTACCGCCTCTTCTACGTGAGTATATAACGAAAGCTGCTGATTCATTTTATAGGTATGGTTGGGCAAGATGGATAATATATTTAGTTTTTCTAGAATTTGAAGGTACTCTTTAATTGGGTCATCCTGGTATTGGATTAAAGGATAGGAAGATGTAGGTTTCATTTGTTTTCTTAGCTGATATTGGATGGAATGAAAGGAAATGATACTTCCAATTTCTAAAGGTTGTAGGAGATTCATGCAAATTCTACTTTGCCAATCCCATGGTGGTGATTTCATTCGGTATTGTGCGGACACAGGTAAATATACAATGGAAGGAAGACTTTCTACATGAACTTGTTTCAAATATAACCACTGATACCAAGCTAATTCCATCCCATATAAATTATTTCTTGGTTTAAGACGGAAGTGTAGCTTACGTTTTTCCCACAATGAATAGATTTCTTTTTTCATAAAATGCGAGAGTGCAAACAATTCTTTAAAATGAAATTTCCTAATATCTATTACTTTTAACTTTCCAATTGCTTGGGTTTTTGTAGTAAAAAAGAGATCTTGGATAAAAATAAATTGAAGCGTTTGGGGGCAAAAGTAATATAATACAGTAGGCAGCTCGTAGGAAAATCGATGAATAAATTGTTGCGTGAAGGAGTTGATTTTAAAGGTGTTTTTTCCTTGCCTTTCTAACAGGTTTGCTCCTAAAATCCATATCGGGGTTATTCCAATCGATTGATATCCTCGATTGCGTCTGTTAACTTCCTCTACTGGAATTCTTGCACATTGGTATTCTACTGCAATTTGCTTTTTATTAATTTTCAACAGGATGTCTGGTCGTTGACGGATCTCGGGGATATATTTCTCTAATGTTACTTCTAAGCCTTGTTTCTTTAACCATTGATAAAGTAAAAATTTCCCTTGTTCATGATAGATTCCCTCTCCCCTATCACCCGCAGAACATTGACTTGTTGCATAATGAGCAAAATGCGGAATCATTTTCTTTCCAGCTTTTATTAAAACGGCTTCCTGGCAAGCTGGACAATAAAACTTCACTTCTTTTTGCTTTAGTCTTTCTATTTCTTTTCTTGTTAGATTCATTAGCGTAACCATTTTTCCATTTTTTAATTTTGCTTGCAGCATATGTTCACCACCTCACTACACTAATTCGACAAACATATACAAAATCCTTTATTCATAAAACAAAAAAATAGGCACCCGTTTTAGTTAACGAGCACCTATACCTGTGCAGGAAAGTAGGAACGAATTTGTTCGAAGGCGTTATATTCAAAAAGCTTCTTCCCATATTCTTCTAATACATGAATCGACATATCCGAATCATTTGCAAACTCCAACACTTGACTAATCAGATCTTCTTGTAAGTGGTCATCTAATAGGTCTGGTGAGAATTCCAAATAGAGATAGTATTTATTGTGATAAGAATAAACCGTTTCTTCCACACTATCCGTATCATCTTGGAAGTAATGGCTTAGTTGAATGGCATCTTCAAAATTATCAAACTCAGCGATAATCCACATCCCATCCTCTATCAAATCAATTTCTTCTTCATCATCTTGGCCTAAGTTCTTCCCAAACTTATCTTCAAGGAAATTCTCTAACTTATCCTCTAAGTGACCGTCCAGCATTCCATCCGCTTGTAACTCACCATTGCTACCTATTTTGGCTTTAGTTACAATAATCTCTAAACCTTTTTCAAGAGCTTGGACTTGAATCCACAAAGGACCATCTATGTTAAAATCCTCTTCCTTGTAGTTTACTTCATCCATCATTTGCCAGAAAAGCTGCTCACTTCTTTCCCGATCATACCAAATTTCCTCACGCTCAAAGCCAAGGTCTTCAATGTCTAGATAAGAAATATAAAATTTAACCGTATTTTCATTTATTCTCTCTATATCCATCCTTCTTTCTCTCCCTTCTTCATTAGATAAGCAATTAGCTCACTTTCTAAAGTTCTCTATAAAGTAATAAACAGTAGGTGGAAGAGATTACTTCACCATATCTATATATTGAAAAAATGAAATGCTTTCGCTATGAACTGCTAATTAAACCACTCTGTTAATTCCATTGTATGATAGTGTACGGAATAATGGAAATTAATATGCCTATATATTTTTTATAAATTTTAAAAATAAATCCATTTTGCATATTTCCATACAATCAAAGTAGAATGGTTAATTCATTATTGTAACGGATTTAAGTAATTTTGTCACGATGAAAACTCGCTGTATAGAATAAAAACGCAGAACAATAAATCATTCTGCGTTTTTAACCTTTATTTATATGCAAAATTATTAATTAACCATTCTTTGTGCTTCACGTAGTTGGAATGTACGTACGGTTCTTGGTAAGAATCTACGAATTTCATCTTCATTATATCCTACTTGAAGACGCTTTTCGTCTAGAATAATAGGTCTTCTTAAAAGACCAGGATTTTTCTGAATTAATTGGAACAATTCTTTCATTGGTAATTGTTCAATATTAACATCCAATTTTTGAAAAACTTTAGAACGTGTTGAAATAATCTCATCAGTTCCATCTTCAGTCATACGTAATATTTCTTTAATTTCATCTAACGATAAAGGTTCAGAGAATATATTACGCTCTTTATATGGTATGTTATGTTTTTCCAACCATGCTTTTGCTTTTCTGCAAGATGTGCAACTTGGTGAGGTATAAAGCGTTACCATGTAACTTCACTCCTCATTTCTAAGTATATATATTTCTAAAAATAGCCTATGAAAACTTATTTCATTATTAAATTAAAATAAGTTTAAATAACTCCATTACCTAGTATACTACAATTGTCAAGTTAAAGGTAGAGGTATTTTAGAAATAATAGGTATTTTTCACTGATATTGACAAACGTAACTCCAACTACTACATAAGATACCCTATTCCCTTGCCAATTAAACCAAGTAATCGAAATAAAATATATATGTAATATTGAAAAAGAAGCATTTTCCCTTTCATAAAGGAAAACTGCTTCTTGTTATCTTCGTAAAGACAAGTATGAGAAATCTGCTTTATTATAATCAGCTACCAATTAAATAATCTACATTCTTCGTATAATGGTTTCCAGCATTCCATAATAAAAATTCATTGATTCCATTTTTGTAAAGTGCACGAATTTGCGCTTCCACTTCTTCTACACCATATGCTTTCGTCTTCCCGTTCGTATACAACCATGGCGCTTCAAAGTCTTGGATCCATGGCCTCGATATCGGAGGGGTGTCCAATTTTCCAAGAACATCATTTTCCACTTTCGCGTATTCATCCACTAAGCGAAACGGTTCTTTATCAGGGATAGGTATTCCAAAGTAATTGTTTGACCAATGGCTTGGGTAAATCATGGATGAAATTACATCTACATTTTCTGATATCCGTGAGAAATTTTGACCAATTCCTGGAGCCTCTTCAATCGTTGCTGCATAACCAAATATATCAACAGATACATCTATCTCATAATCCTTTAATTGTTCTTTCGCATAAGCTACAAAATCTGATACAGCTTCTACCCGTTTTTTCACGTTATTCATCTTTAAATTTTCATATTCTCCTGTTGAATATTGCAATATTTCATCTTTCTTCTCAAAGCCTTCTGGAAATCGTACATAGTCAAACTGAATTTCTTGGAATCCCATTTCTGCCGCCATCTTAGCAACGCCTATATTATAATCCCACACTTCTTTCTCAAATGGATTTACAAATGCCTCTCCATTCTTATTTGTCCATACTTGTCCATTTTCAGTAAAAGAAAGATCTGGCCTTTGTTTCGCTAGCATGGAATCCTTAAATACAACCACCCTAGCGATAGGATAAATCTTTTTCTTCTCTAATGTTTCCATCAATGTTTTTGGGTTCGGTATATCGTCAGTAGCGACCGAATGATACGGGGAATCTTTGTCTACCTTAAAGGACAAATTTCCGTAATCATCCTTTACATCGATTACCATCGTATTTAAATCCGTTGTTTCAATCAAATCAATTAAGGAGTTAAAACGTTCAGAACCCGCAGCTTTACTGGAGACATAGATTCCTCTAACTGCATCAGGGTACGTAAAATCGTATTCCTCTGATTCTTCACCATTCATAACATATGGGAAAATTAGACTCGTTATGGTCGTAAATAAAATAAAGTTTAATAAGATTTTTTTCATCATCTGTACCAATCTCCTTTGGATAAAAATTATCGATTGGAAGATGCTAAATGGTGGTTAATGGTGAAATTTATTTAATCTTATTATATGAATGCCTAGGGTTAAATATAGTTTGTAATTAAAGGTTAAAAAGACTGGTATTCACATTTCTTCCATTAAAAACCATTATTAAAAGCCTCCCAATGAAATTGGAAGGCTTATCTACCATTAATCTTCAAATATGTTTTTTAAATCAACACGAAAATCATTTAATACCTTTGATGTAATTTCTCCTGTTTCTTTTTTAATATCATGTTGTTCATACATTTCTTCATCATTTAAGGTATATACTGTTATGGTTTCCAGCATCGGATTGATAATCCAATACTCTTTCACACCATAATCCATATAAAGATTTAGCTTCGTTACTAAGTCGTGTGATTGGTTGGATGGGCTTAAAATTTCAACAATAAGCTTGGGAATCCCTACATATCTAGCATCTGTAAAACCAGTTTTATCACAAATAATACTAATGTCAGGTACAACGATTTTGGTACCTTCTATGTTGTCATTCTTTAATTCGATATCATACGGGGCTGAAAATACCTCGCAATTGCTACTAACTAAAAAATTTCCGAATTTTATTTGTAACTTACTCGATACACGCTGATGCTTTGTAGATGGTGAGGGTGACATGTAAACAAATCCATCAATATACTCCAATATTTCCTCTGATTTTTCACGAACTTGAAAATACTCTTCAAGCGACATAGAACTATTACGGTACAGATACATTTGTATTCCCCTCCATTTCATTCACTTATTGGTTTTTATCCTTCTTATTTGTTCCACGAAACACTCTTGCACTTCTTGCATACTCGACATCAGGAACATTTAATCTTGAATTAATAACACGTGCTACTGCAAATAAATAATCTGAAAGTCGATTGACATATTTTAAAGGGACTGAAGATATTTCTTCCTCTTTCATAAGCGCAACAATCATTCTCTCCCCTCTTCTTGCCACGGTTCTTGCAATATGAATCGTTGCAGATGCATCAGAACCACCAGGAAGAATAAACTTCTCCAGTTCCGGTGCCTCATCAATAAGTTCATCAATTTTGTTTTCCATATACGTAATCGGTTCTTCAGATAATGTCTGTTTTTTATTTTTGGATACATTGGATAATTCAGTTCCACAATCAAATAGTTCATGCTGTATTTTTTCAAGATCATCGATAATATCATGAAAAAGTTTTTTATCACAGCGGAGCTCAGAAATGGCTTTACCTATAAAGGAATTCAATTCATCTAATGTACCATAAGCCTCCACTCGAATATTATCCTTATCGACTCTACCGCCAATTAAACTGGTCTGGCCTTTATCCCCTGATTTTGTATATAAACGCATACGTTCTCCCCTCTCCTGTTCCTATTGCTAATTATCCTAATTATAGCAAAAGAAATATAGACAATCGAATAATCCATTGCCTTATTCAGACGTTTTTGACTTTCTCACTTAAAACCTGAAATCTCATGGGACTTCTGGCAAAGATAAAAATAGGAGCAATACAGAAGCCCCTATGTTTTTAAAGTGTTTTTACTATTCCCTAATTATAAAACGACTTCACCTTCATTAAATGATAGAGTGTTCGCGCTTGTCGTCCCTTTTGGGTATATGGATTAATTTTAGGCTCTAGGCGACGAAGAAACACCTGGTCACAGGCGTGTCTATTTCCGTTCCTTCTGTAGCATTCATCATGTGCTTTACAAATAGCATCGACATCATTGATTGGCGCACCAGGACCACTACATCCTGGTCCACACCATCTGTAGCCAGGAAAAACACAAAACCGAATACCTCTATTTCGTTTATGAGGTATCATATTTCTCCCCCCCTTTACAAAATGAATAATTTGTTTCTACTATAGAATATTCGGAGGGTTTTAGAATGGTATGAACGATTACCTACTTTGCCTTTGGCTGATAAAGAAAACTTCCATCAGTCGGCTTTTTCCTTCATCCCCCACTGATGTTATCGGACCTTTACGGGCAGTTGATCTCCCACCTACCTTCTTTGTTCCTCGAAAGCTTGGGGGGGTAATTGGAGATTAGGGAGCAAATAATTTATTCCTTATCTAAAAAATGACAAACAATATGCCCCACTGATTTAGCTGCAACAAGCATCGCATCTTCGTCAATATCAAATTTCGGATGGTGGTTAAAGTAAGGTTGCTGAACTCCCTTTGGGGTACAACCGATATAGAAATAAGAACCAGGGATTTTTTCCAGATAGTATGCAAAGTCATCTGATGGCGACAGTTTAGGGAATTCTTTCACTTCTTTGATGTCACTATCTTGTATCCCATTTAGGGTATCGGCAACAAATGATGTCAATTCAGGATCGTTATACAATGGTGGATAGTCCGGTGTATACGTAAGTTCACAAGTAACATCGAATAATTCTTCCAGTCCCTTCACAATCCTTTTGAATTCTTTGTCAATCACTTCCCGCGTTTCATCATTAGAATAACGTACGTCCCCCTCAAGTTCAATGCTATCTTTAATTATATTAAAGCTTCCTTTTCCGTCGAATGATCCAATGGTTACAACACCAGCTTCCATTGGATTTACACGGCGACTAACAACTGTTTGTACCGCTGTTACAAAGTAGGAACCCGCAACTATTGCATCATTTGCTTTGTCAGGAGATGATCCATGTCCACCTTTTCCTTGAATTTTCAATTTAAAATAAGTTCGACCATTAAAAGAATATCCACTATGATATCCAACTGTACCTGCTGGCGCCACTGGTAATATATGAATACCAAAGATGGCATCTACATCATTGAGTTTTCCAGATTCCATAATACTTTTTGCACCACCAGGAGGCTGCTCCTCTGCATGTTGATGAATTATTTTTATCGTCCCTTTTATTTGATCCTTTAGTTGGATCAGACAGTCAGCCAAAATTAACAAATATGCTGTATGAGCATCATGTCCACAAGCATGCATGACACCTTCATTTTTCGACCTAAATGGAACATCCGCTTTTTCCGTGATTGGCAGAGCATCAAAATCCGCGCGAAGGCCAATTGTCTTTCCCTCCGATGCTCCTTCTATCGTTACAATAATTCCATATCCGTTTCCTACATTCGTTTCTATTTCAACATCTTTTCCTTTATAAAAATCAGCAATGTATGCTGCTGTTTTTTCTTCTTTAAATGAAAGTTCAGGATGTTCATGTAGATATCGACGTATTTTAATCATCTCATCTTCTCGTTCTTCAAGCATTTTCATTAATTCATCTTTCATCATGTAAATCTCCTTTATAACATTGATTTTACACCTTTATTGTTAGTCGATGCCGCTACAACTGTATTAAAGACTTTGCCGTAAAATAATTTTCCCGATATTGCGATTTTCTTCCATATAATTATGCGCTGTTGCTACTTCTTCGATCGGAAAGACAGTATCAATAATAGGTTTTATATTTCCACGTTCTAAATGTGGCATAACAACTTCAGCAAATTCCTTGGTTAAATCAGCCTTATATTCATCACTTCTTGGAGTTAATAATGTCCCAGATAGCTGCACATACTTAGCAATTAACTCCATTAAATTTACTTTTTCCACAACGCCTCCACCAAGTACTCCGATTAGCACCCATCTTCCGGCCTTTTTGATGCTTGCTAAGTTTTTCTCCCAGTAACTAGCACCAATAAAATCTAAGATAACATCGACCCCTTCTCCATCTGTTGCTTGTAAAACTTCTTCATCAAAGGATTGTTCTTTATAATTGATCAATGTATCAGCACCAAGTTGTTTACAGAATTCCAGTTTCTCTTTGGAACCGGCTGTTACAATAACCTTTGCATCGGAAACTTGCTTGGCTAACTGGATAGCTGCTGTCCCCACACCACTCGCACCTGCATGAATAAGCACTGTTTCATGTCGCTTAAGTTTTCCAATCCAGTAAAGTGTTTGGTACGCTGTTAAAAAGACTTCAGGAATAGCCGCCGCCTCCTCAAATGAAAGGTTATCCGGAATTTTTAACGCCCGGTTAGCTGGCATAACGGCATACTCTGCATAGCCACCTCCATTTACTAATCCCATTACACGGTCACCAATTTTAAAGTGTCTTGTTTCGGAAGTTTTTTCAACTATACCAGCCAACTCAACTCCCAATATTGCACTTTTGGCATAACCTGATTTTCCCTCTCTTGTTACAATATCGGTACGATTTACAGCGGCGGTCTCGACCTTTATTAATAGTTCCCCATCCGATAAAGTTGGAATCGGTAAGTCCGTTAATTCTAGTTGATCAGATCCGCCTGGCTCCCTGACAATAATTCCTTTCATTTTCATTTAAATTCTCCTTTCTATCTTTTCATTGCTCTGTAGGTACTATTTAAAACTTACGCCTATTGGCAAAAATTAGTCAAATAATAAATTTATAACTTTAAAGATATAGTCCATCGATGTTTGTTAGTCAAGGTAAACACAAGGGTCAGCTGGGCCATTGACGTAATAAGTCATTATTTGCATGACTAGTATAGGTATTTTGGTTGTTAATTATTAACCGTTGGGAATGGGATTACATCAGAAGAGTTGTTTATTTTCATCACGACTATGTGTATAAAGATGGGAAAAAACAAAAGGAAAATCGTAATATAATGTCAATGAAATTACAACGATTTAACGGTGAAGGAATTCAACTTTTTGATTATAAAAAGATGAAAGCGATGGAAAGAATAAATGATGATTTTACTACAAATAAAATAAAATTTCTTCTTTAAAAGATACATAAAACTATTCCTTCATTCAATTTGGATGAAGGGAATTTTTCAGCAAAAAAATCCTGCACAATCATAAACTTACTTCACTCTTTCAGTTTCTTTTTTGGAATTCTTCACCTACAATAAAGGAGCAGTTTATAAAGACGCCTCATTTGTTTTGGTTAAGTATGGTATAAATTGAGCAAATTAGTATATGAATCCGGATTCTCTAAATAGAGAAGATCCAACATCGTCTCCACCTCTTTTTCGTTATTTTGGCGCCTACGGTAACTAACTGATCGCATATCGATATTTCAATCTGTGTCCTGATAACGATTTTTTCATTTCTAGGAATTTAGCAAATAAGGATAACCCTTGGGCTACCCTTTGTAACTTTTTGGTATATTGTCAATGATATAGACATCATTTTCGATAAGTATTTTGAAAAGATATAGAGTCAATTTGAAAATGAATGTGTCTACCGCGTTTTCCTCTTTTAGTTCAAAGTCCTAAGTTTAATGGTAATAGTCACTATAAAATCAGTGTTTTTCCTTTGGGTGAAGAAATATCATGTGGTGATACTGAGGTATAAATTCTCCAGATTCCCCATGTTGTCACCGATATACTCTAAACTATTATTGTATATTATTCCAACCTCGTCAGCTAACTTTTCACCTAAACCCATAATATGAGTGGAAAGTAAAATTAAACAACCTGTGTTAGCCAATTCTCTCAAAACATTTCTAAATAAAACAATCTGTTTCGGATCGAGGCCATTTGTTGGTTCATCCAGCAATATTATTTTAGGCTGATGAATAACAGAAATAATAAATGCAACCCTTTTTTTTGTGCCTTGGGATAAGGAATCCATAGGCTGGTTACGATATTCCATTAAATTAAAAGTATCTAGCCATTTTTCTATCTGATTCTCTAAAAATCCTTGTTCCAGGCCTCTTAACTGCCCTACCAATCTTATCATTTCTATAGTAGTCAAAAATGGATAAAAATACGGGTATTCCGTTAAATAACCTATATTTTTATTAAGGAATTCCTTATCTTCTTTTCCAAAAGAATTAAACAAAGTAATAGTACCTAATGTAGGTTTTATCGAACCCGCTAATAAATTAAGAAAAGTAGTCTTTCCCGCACCGTTCGGTCCTAAAAGTACATATATTTTCCCAGAACTAAGTGTCCAATTTATATTATCAAGAGCAACTTTTTCTTCATAGGAATGAGAAAGGTTGTTTATTTGTATATTGAAACTATCAAACATAGAGTACACTCCTAACTGTTTTTTCATGATAAACGACCCTCACAAAAATAATTCCTAATATTATAGCTTCTATTAAGAGTAACTTACCAGAAATAAGGAGGCTTCCAAATACTGACAACATGCTTATACCCGAAATTATTACCCCTACCATATTTATACGATAATACGTGCGCGAATTGAAATCAGAAAACTTTAGTCCAATAAAAATATATATTATACTGATTACAAAGTTAAACATTACAAGTTGAAATATATCATTAGTAATATCTACGACGGATAGATTGTAATAAATACTCCAGAACAGATAAATACTTAAACCAAATAAAAATACCAGTGAAAAGCAAATAAACCATTTCTTGACAATAAGCTTTTTAGAAGATACTCCTGTGTATTTATATAAGTAAATTGTTGACTCTTCTAGGCCAATAATATTTAAAGTCCATGCATCATGCATTAGAGTCACCAAAATTAAAGTTACTAGTAAAATAACATTGAATGGTAACTTCGATTCTAATAAGAAACCTATTTGTCCTACTACCAATAATATTGTTAGGGGCACAATTCTTTGGGGATTAAATAGTAATATTAATTCCTTTTTTATAATAGGATTCCCCGACAAAATGGTCCCCCGTTTCTTTCGTTTAAATTTATTTATTTCATAAAGACGTTTTTCCCAACTCTTTTTTGAACACCAATAAAAAAAGAAAGAAAAAAGAAAACTGGCTATTATCTTAATTCCTAAATGCCCCTCAAGTAAACTCGTTATAACAATTAATAAGGTACCTGCTAAATGAATTAACTTCCACTTTTTATCTAGATGAAAGGTTAAAAATATATAAGGTCCCAGGAACCCCCCCAGAATAACTTCTGTTTGGTACTCAAATATACGACCAGGGTAATTTGAATAGAATATTAATGAACCAAATAAAATAATACTTATTAAAATAATGGGCATGGCCAACTTTAAAATGTAATACCAGGTAATAATACTTACTTTATAAGTTGTAAGATATAAAAAGGATACTTCTTCGCTATCATACTGACTAAAACTAATAAATACTCCTATTATGATACCTATTAAAAGGGACGTTGAACTAATGATAAGCGGCTGATTGAATTGTAAGATAATAGGATAAAAACTTCGGAGGGAATATGCTAGCCCCAAAATAAAAAGCACAACAATGGCCAAGTCGGTTCCCTTCCAATTTCTTATTTTTCCTTTAAACAGTTTTTTGAATAAGTATAGGGCGATTCGTAAATTTTTTGTCATAGTTACCCCAAAGTATACTTCTCCTTTTTAAATAATTGAATAAATATCATCATTAATAGAATAGTGTAAAAAATCGTAGATAAAATCGAAATAGATATAAAAGATGTAGATATCTCATTGATCAATATGCTCTTTATAGATAATACACTATTAACTACAGGGATCAATGCTAGTTTTAAATCTGTACCCTTTTCCATCATTGTACTTATAAACCCAACAAATATAATAACTATATATAGAGGCATAATATATGAATTGGCTTCTTTAACGTTTTTGGAAAAAATCCCTAGAATTAAAATTATATTACTGAAAAACAATGATATTGGGAATAATATTGTCAACAATAGAAAGAAATTCACAATATCAATATTAATTAGATTTTCCATATCTAACATATTTGCTGAAATTAAAGATCCCACTATAAACCCTGTTATAGTTAGTAAGGAGGTTATTATACCAAAAAAACTGGTAGATAGAACCTTGCCCAATGCTATTTCACTACTACTTTGACTTGAGGTCAATAATGTAACTAAGGTATTCCTTTCTTTCTCGCCAGCAGTATTATCAACACCAATTCCCATTATACCCGCGATAACACCAATCAGTATTATGTATGGGATTATAGAAACCAATTGACTACGTTGACTCTCGGGTGTAACATCCGTTGATTGAAATTTAAAATCATATAAACTTGTTGTGTCTATATTTTCTAAGCTATTTATAAAATCATTTAACTGATTCTTTTCTATTAGAGAAAACCATGCTTTTACCTTTTCATAACTTGCCAATGATTTTGGAGAATTTGCCTTATATTGATAACTTACCTTGATTTTACTTCCATTTCTAGCGAGATTCATAATGCCTTCTATCTCATCATCTAACAAGACCTCTTTTTTTCTGTCTCCCTCATATATTATAAATGGTATAGTCTGAAAATTTTCCCGAATAAATCGAGCATCATTCTTTTCTAGTGCTATAGTAGGTATATTCGATTGAGCAGCATCTAAACTTTTTTCTTGAAAGTAAGTAACACCAATCATTAATCCAGGATAAAATACTAATGTACTAATAACAATAGTTAACATAACTCTAAAATCTATCAATGAATGCTTTACTTCTTTTTTAGCTAATATATAAGATTTGAAAATTTCCAATTTAAAAATCACATTCCCATTTTAACATTTTTATTATAACGTGTAACATCAAAAAATAAATCCTCCAGTGAATTGTAATTATTAATTACATCCATTGTGTTACTTTCATAAACTAAGTTTCCTTTGTTTAAAACAATCAACCGATCACACATTTTTATATCAGTGATAATATGTGTTGAAATAATAATAGAAGTCTGAGTTTGTTTTAATTTTTTTATTATTTCTCGAACGTAATAAGCAGCTATTATATCTAACCCGTTGGTTGGTTCATCAAGTATAAGTAAATGTGGTTTATGTAATAATCCTCGCGCAATAGAAATCTTTTGTTTCATTCCTGTTGAAAGATGACTGATTTTTTTATATAGATAATAGTCAAAATCTAACAAACTTGCCAATTCTGTTATCCTATTAAAGGCCTCTTTTTTGCCGTAACCATGCACTCTACCAAAATAATACAGGAATTCAAAAGATGTCATGGACCCATATAAACCGGTTTCTACTGCGACATATCCAATGTCATCTTTAATTCCTCTGTTATGAGTTGAGGTGTAATTATTATTAATTTTAATTGTACCTTCAGTAGGTAATGTAAGTGAAGCTATCATTCGTAACAAAGTAGACTTTCCCGCACCATTAGGGCCAACTATCCCTAAAATTTCTCCACTATTTAGTTTAAAGCTAACATCATTTACAGCCTTAATTTGTTTTTTCTTACTCGAAAATACTTTGCTAATATTATTTACAGTTAACAATTTTAATTTACCTCCATTAAATGGAACAAAAAAGCCACTAAGTGGCTTTTGACTTTTTCATTAATTTCTATTAATAACTTATTAAACATTCTATTTCCCTATGAAAATTAAAAACAAATTTTTGATTACACTGGACGAACAGAACAAAAGGTTATTACTTCAGTTTATAAGCAAAACTGCCCTTAAAATATTCTGTTCGCCAAAGACCAACTCACCTGAAAACTTTCATAATTGCTTTTCTAATCTATATTATTTATTAAAAGCAATTATTTAATGAACGATACTAGGGTTTATAAGGACTCCACCAATAACAATTAACCCACCAACAATCCAAACCATTCTTTCATCCCCCTTTGATGAGTACTCTAATTTAGTAGATTATGAGTTACCTTTCCCTTATTAAGCCTATTGGATTATATTATTTTTTTCTCCAGTTATCTTGATTCCAGATAAAATTCCTTCCAAATTAGCCGAAAGACATGTCACGGACGTTTCCCCAACAATTCCCGGTTCTTTTGGTCGTGATAACACGCGTCACGGACATTTACTCAACGATTCCCGGCTATTTTGGCCGTGACAGCACGCATCACGGACGTTTCCTCAACGATTCCCGGCTATTTTGGCCGTGATAGCTTGCATCACGGACATTTACTCAACAATTCCCGGTTCTTTTGGCCGTGATAGCTTGCATCACGGACGTTTCTTCATAGATTTCCTATTTTTTGTCCGTGATAATCCCATGACTAATTGGAACAGCTGTTATTGAATATGCATCATGCAAACAAGCCCTGCTTATTACACAAGGCTTGTGCATACTTTAGTGTAAATTTTTATCGACATACTTCCCATAATCTGGTACTGCAATACTATCAAAGTGTAAAATTAACTCTTCTAAGCTCTCTGATAATTCCTCACCAAACATAGGAAACCCATGTCCAGTAACGGCAACTGATGGATTCAACGCTGCTAATTTTTTAACCGACTCCTTTGCGGCTTTCCAATCTGTTGTAAGATATCGTGGTGGTCCACTTATTTCCTGTTCCTGTGTTAAAACTTTATATAAATATTCTTGCTTAACGGTAACAAATGCATCTCCCGCTATTAATGCTCTGTCTTTTTCTCTAAAAAAGGAAACATGTCCTGGTGCATGCCCCGGTGTATGAATCCATTGAAATTCAGGCATGTGAGGAACCGATCCGTCAGAAGGAAGCATTTCAATATGATTTCCTAAGTCAATTGGTTCATTAGGGAATATAGGTGACATTTTTGAAACCATGCCACCTTCTACCGTTGGGTCTGGTTCTGGATAAGCCTTCTTACCTGTTAGAAAAGGCATCTCTAATTCATGTGCATACACAGGTACTTGCCAATGCTCAACCAATTCTATGATAGCCCCTACATGATCAAAATGACCATGTGTTAAAATAATCGCTTCCGGACGACTGTTTTCACCAAATCGTTCTTCTGTAGTCGAGATAATTTCATCTGCAGAATGTGGCATTCCTGCATCAATTAATACAAATCCTTCAGATCTGGAATTTCCAACTAAACAAATGTTAACAATTTGGACTGTATGACAATATAAGTCCGGTAATACTTCTAGCCCCATTCCACTTTGGATGGACGTTGTAGGTATATATTTATAATCACTACCATAATTCATTTCTTGATCCAATTGTATTCCTCCTTGAAATTTCCGCACTTCAAAAATATTGTTCCCGAAAGCGCCCGTCCCAATTAATCCAGATTTTACATGTAATCCAATCATAAAAAGAGCTTTGCCCACTTGGCAAAAGCTCTTTTTACGGTTGGATTATATATGTTAAAAAACACTCTGCTCAATTTGTTTCATTTCATAAAAATAACCTTTTTTCTCCATTAGTTCATCAAATGTCCCTACTTCAACAATTCTACCGGATTCCATTACAATTATTTGATCCATGCTTTCTAATCCTGTTAAGCGATGGCTGATAAGGACAACGGTATCCTCTTTTGCTTCTTTAAATAAATAGTTATAAATATATTTCTCGGTCAATGCGTCAATGGATGAGGTCGGCTCATCCAACAGCCATATTGGAGCTTTCTTTAGCAATACTCTAGCGATGGCGAGTCGCTGTTTCTCCCCTCCTGAAAGATTCTCTCCCTTTTCTAACACTTGGTCGTTTAAAGTAAAATGATTGAGTTTAACTTTTTCCAATATATTTTCCATCTCTTCATCCGTCAATCCGTTTTTGGCAATCATTAAGTTTTCACGAATCGTTCCGTAAAAGAAATGATTCTTTTGCAGTACAACGTTTGTGTTTTTCCAAATGCTTTCTTGTGACAATGAATTTAGCGATTGATTATTCATATAAATTTCACCTTGGTTAACCGGGTACATTTGTAATAATAATTGCATCAACGTTGATTTACCGGATCCACTTGGACCAACAATAGCTGTTTTGGAACCAGGAGGTAACGTAAAGGATATATCAGATAAGGTATCCCTTGTTTCATCAGGAAATGCAAATGACACCTCATTTACTCTAATATATGGAGATTTCGTTATAGACAATTTTTCTTTATTATCTTTCGACGATTCCTGTTCTTGCTCCGTACGAACAACGTTGTTTAGTCTTGTTGCAGCTTGTCTGCTATCCTCCAAGTAACTCGGAAATACTGACATGGATGTGGTATTTTCAAATGCGGTTAATGATACTATCACAAGCATAGCGAGGAAGATTCCATCTAATTGTTCCGTAGCGACTAAATAAGCTCCAAAAACTAGCACAGTGAACGACACAACTAGGGATAAGAATGTATTAGATGATTCACTTAACAAGTTATGAACACTTTCATGTTCTTGTTCTTTTAAGTAGACATCAGCAGAATGACGTAATCTACTTTCTTTTATTTCTAGTTTTTGGTATATCTTTAAATCACGAAATCCAAATAGAAATTCAGATATTTCAGTAGATAGTTCTCCACGACTTTCCCTAACTCTCCGTTCTACTTTTCTTTGTTTGAATGCAATAATTGCTGGGAATATAAACGTTGTCGAAATAAAACCAACAAGTATAATCAATGTTACCTCTATTGAAAAAAAGGCTGTGAAGAAAATAGTACTTAAAAATACGAACATTAAAACAATTGGAGGATAAAATACACGTAAAAAGAAATTTTGTAGTGTCTCTACATCGCCAACAATCCTTGAAAGAAGATCCCCGCTCCTATATCTTTGAAAAATAGATGGCACTAATGGCTCGAGCCTTTCATAAAAAGAAACGCGTAAATGACTTAACATAGTAAATGTTCCACGATGCGAAAAATAACGCTCCCCATAACGACTTAACGCCGAAATAATTCCCAGCATTTTAACAGACGCAACTAGAATCATCAACGTATAAATAGGAGGTACTAGAGCCGACTTGGAAATTAAATATCCACTTAATGCGAATAAACCAATTGCCGTTGTTCCTGCTATAAATCCACAAAGAATGGAGATTATAATATCTCGTTTCTCCACGAACATTACTTTAGTAATCGTGATTAATTCTTTCATTTTAGAGCCTCCCCTGCTGTACAGAGACCATATTGCGATACGTTTCATTTGATTTTAGTAATTCATTATGTGTACCGGATGCTATTATTTCCCCATTATCCATGAAAAGAATCTTGTCAGCATTTTTAATCGTATGAAGACGATGTGCAACCGTTATAACCGTGGATTTCTTTGATAATTCTTTCATCGAAGACTGCAAGATACGCTCGGTCTGTAAATCTAAACCAGTTGTTGGCTCATCAAATAGAATAATCGAAGGGCTATTTAAAAAAGCTCTAGCGATGGCGATCCGCTGTCTTTCCCCACCCGAAAGACCCCTTCCCGCTTCTCCAATTGGTGTATCATATCCATTACGGAGGGATTCGATTAATTGTGAAATCCCGGCTTTTTGAGCAGCTTCCATTATGTCTTTCCTCGTAACATTCATGTTACCACCAACCGCAATATTCTCAGCAATGGTACCAGAGAAAAGATATGGATCTTGTGAAATATAGCTTATTCCATCAAACCAAGCCTTTTCACTGTATAATTTTCGTGGGTTTTCATTTAAAAGTACCTCCCCTTTAGAAAGGGCAACAAGACCAGCAATAACATGCAATAATGTTGTTTTTCCAGATCCAGTTTTACCAACAATTGCCACTTGTTCAAATGGTCTTATTAATACATTGATGTTTTTTAAGGAAAATGTGTCACCTTCCCCGTAACTGAATTCTACTCTACACAATTCAATAGTAGGTGGTGTGGTACTATTTAAATGTCCTTCTCCCCATTCAACAGGTTTTACGGAAGAAGCTAATTCATACTCTAATTTTTTAAATGCCCCCATGCTCCCTCTACCTGTATGAAAGGCACTACCTAAATCCCTCAATTTCGTATAAAACTCGGGGGCCAATACTAACATAAGAAATCCAGTATAAAATGAAAGGTCTTGAAAAATAATCATGCGAAAAGCAACTTCTAATGCAATCAGTCCAATACTTAGCATAGAAATAAATTCTAGTGCTAAGGAATTTTGGAAAGCAATTTTTAGTACGTCCATCGTTGCCTCTCTAACCCCTAAACTCCCCTTTCGAATCGCTTCTTTTTGTTTAACGGATTGACCAAATAATTTCAGGGTAGTAAGCCCCTGTAACGTATCAAGGAATTTCCCAGAAAAAGCTGACATTTTATCTAATTGTACTTCCGTTTTATCTTTTGTTTTAAGCCCAATTACCATCATGAATATAGGAATAAATGGTGCCGTTATTAAAATGATAGCTCCTGTAGCAACATGCTCTGTGAAAATAACAAGAAGAATCATAAGTGGTATAATACTTGCCTGAAACAACTGTGGAATATAATTACTAAAATAACTATCAACCTCATCTACCACATCCATCATTACACTAACCTTTTGACCTGACTGCCCTTGGATAGAGGTTTGTACTGGATTGGTAGAGAATTTATGTAACAGTGAGTTTCTAAGGTCACGTTTTACCTTGGAAGCCATCTCAATTCCAATTCTTCCACTTACATAATGAAAAAATGTTCTTGCAAAAAGAACTGCTAATAGCCCAAGTAATAGGGGAATAACTTCAGAGAATGAATCATTTTTTAGAAAAATACGATCCACGATTGTGACAAATAAGTAACTCTGCCCAATCATTGACGTACCCGACAATATGGCAAAAAAGCCTAATAGAATTAACTTTTCTTTCTGTTTTTTTGCCATACCTTTAAGCCCAATCATGATTTTGCCTCCCGAACATAGTACTGAACGCTTTCACAAAATTATACATAACTAGTATGATACTTGCAAAATAATAGGGATGCGGTTAATTGGCATTATACTAAGAAAATTAGGCATTCACCATTGGGCTTGGCGAATGCCTAATCGCACGAAGGTTTATACTTCCCATTCATCCAGCATGTATGTTTTATTCCAATCATAAGCTTGGGAAAGATAACTTTAACATTATACGAAAACGAATGAACCACTCAAGTATTTTAAATTTCATTATCTAAATTTATTTCCATCATTGTAGAAATTTCCTGAAAACCAAGCTTTTGATAAAGGTGTTTTATATGATTTCCCGAAAATACATTCAATTGAACTTTCGTATGTCCTTCTTCTTTCAAACGCTTGAGGGCTTCTTTACACAGTATTTCCGCTAATCCTTGTTTACGATAAGGTGGGAGAACATAAAGTTCGGGAATAATCCCGACTGTATCATCTGTATAATAGTCAATGGTACTAGCAACAGCAATCCAACCCTTTATCACATTATTTTCAATATAAACAAGATAATAACCATCAGTTAAAAACGGTAAGACCATTTGACGTGCTTTTCCCTTTGTTGGAATAACATACCCCATGCTTGCTTCTTTCAATACATCTAATGAATGATTCAATATTTTTTGCGTTTCACGATAAGTAGCTTTTCGAATAGTCATCTTTTCATCCCCTCAAAATGATAACTTTTTAATTCACCTAAACGATTCTACTTACAACATCTAAAAATTCTAAAACCAAGCACCTCTTTGTAATCTTCCGTTAGTTGTTCATGTTTTTCCAGTATTTCAAAATATTTACTATCAATATCTTCTGAAAGTGTAAAATCAGCACTAAGTTCTAGATCCACCTTGATAGGTAATTGTAAGGATAAATACCTTTTTCTTGCTTTATCCAACATCATTTTATTGCAGTCTAGAGATGTAACATGACACTGATATTTTTTTGAAATGTATGCACTTGTTTAACCGGTTCCGCAACCAGCATCAAGAATCGATTGCTTTTCATCTATTTCTTCCTTGGATAATATTCTTTTCGTTAATGGAAGCCCACCTGGATGAGCGCCCCCAACACCAAATAATGCTAAACAATCAAGATAATTGTTATTCAAGCGTAGCCCCACTCCTTTGTGTCAAATAATCCTATTTACAATATGTGGTTAAAAAATTTTAGTTCCCTATATAAATGATTTTGTTAAGTAACGTTTAGTTAAAATGCACATATTGTATGTAAGAGATAATCATAAGGAGCATTGCTATGAGTGTGATTAAAACGGATAAATGGTTGCTAGATTTGTATGACAAACCGATTGAATTATGCGAAAAGCTATTGAAACACTTTGACGGGGCTTATGCCGATGAAATCTATAACCACTTAACTTCCCATGGTATGTATAAGTATCCCATAAAGAATGGAGAAGACTTAATAAGAAAATTACAGGATAATAAAATATGGGAAATTGTTCATTTGGAAAAACAACAACTTCAAACATTATGGCAAGGACCTGATATCCCGGTTTTTATCTTTCCATCCGATCCCAATGACCGAAAAATGAAACAGAACCAGAATGGAAAATCTGGTCTTGCGTTCAAAGATAAACTATTTTTATTTATTTCAAAGGATAATACGGAGAAGGAGATAAGAGCTCTATTTACTCATGAGTATAACCATGTTTGTCGTCTTTCTCGTTATTCAAAAAAAGAAGAAGATTACGTCCTGTTGGATACCATTATTTTAGAAGGATTGGCTGAAAACGCAGTCTTTGAAAGGTTTGGTGATAAACTTTTAGCTAATTGGACAACGTATTATTCGGAAGATCAATTAGAGAAACTATGGAAAGAGCTAATTCTCCCAAATAAAAACACTTTAAAAGTGAAACGTAAACATCAGGAAATTTTGTATGGATTACGTCGCTATCCAAAAATGATAGGATATTGTGTCGGATATTACCTCGTTAAAAAATATAAAAAAACAAACGAATTAACATCTAAAGAGTTGTTAGGGATTAAATCCAATGTAATTGCACAGGTATAACAGACGAAAAAAATTCGTGTGTTATACCTGTGAGAAAAGTAAAGAAGACTAACCATCAATGGGAGATTCTTCCATCCCCACTGATGGTTAGTCGCACTTATCGGACCTTTATGGGCAGTTGACCTCCCAACCACCTTCTTTGTTTCCCAGAAGCTTGTGGTTGGAGTCTTACTCCCCGTTGAGGTGGGGCAAATTTCATATATATTACCAGAAGAAAAATGGAATTAAAGCCAATCCAACAATAGTACCTAATGCAAGCCCATAGCCGAATCCACCAAATCCATATCCATATCCATATCCATAACCAAACCCACCTAAATTTCTCCTACGCCCAAGTGGTTGTATATACACCCTATTGCGACTAACATGCTTAATAATTCCTCTGTGACGTCTTCCATCACGGGTTCTTATTTCAACTGCTCTACCCATATATTTTCTGCAAAGTGCATGATAATGACCAACTGACATTATTTCACCCCCATATTATTAGAGCTATCACATTGTATGTATCGGGGTTAATTGTCGTAAAGGACAAATTCATCAGGGTATTCGTTGAGTTTGAAAAACGTTTAAACATATGGATAAGCCTAAATCACTAAACCATAGGATATCCGTCTAAGCAGTATAGATTTTTCTACATATGTTGGTTTTTATGGAGGTGATGATCTTGAGTGAACCTGTTGCAGAATATGGTTATGGCGCAGGATTTGCGTTAATTGTCGTATTGTTTATCCTACTTATTATAATAGGAGTGTCCTATGTAGGATACGGTTACTAAGAAATATAATGTATGAGTATAAAGATAGATCTCCCACCTACCTTCTTTGTTCCTCAGAAGCTTGAGGTGGGGGTCTTACTGCCCGTTTAGATGAGATAAAGGCGTGGGATACTACTAAGTAGTTCACTTTTGATAAAGAGAAAACGGAATGAACAAGTCAAATAGCATACCAAATCTTGTAAATTAGTATACTATTTGACGTCTATGGGTTTATTAACCACAACGCTATTCCTCTAAAAAGCTAATTGAATAATATAAATCCTCTAAACCATCATGATAACCCCAGCCAATTCCATCTGACTCAACTACTACTTCATACAACCGGTCCTTAAGTTCATGAAATAGCTTTTCATCTTTTTCACATTCCGCGATAACTTTATCGTACATCGAAAGCATACTATCATAAAATCTCTCGTCTATATCCCCATATGTATTTGTGAATTCTGTTCCCACCTCAACATAAAACAACATTAAGTCAACTGTTTTAAGATGATCTTTTGTTAACTTTTTGAAGTTAGTAATTGCACTTTTTGCTTTAGACAAACGCATCTTCCCGAATCCCTTTTCTGGGAAAAATTCATTTTCTATTTCTGCCTTAGCATTCTCATATAAATCTTGAATGGTTTCCTCGCCTAAAAGCTTCACAGAAAGATAGTCTTGTATATTATTATTTTGTTTATACAGATCTACAATTAATTTAATCAGCTCATTTTGATTATATTCTTTTAAATGTCTCTTTAATTCTGGAATTTTAACCTTCGTAATGTTAGCCACACTATATCTCTCCTTGAAATTCAATAAATATTAATCAATCGTTCGTTAATCCATATCATCAATCTTCAGCATCGCGCTTTTTCGTACGTACATAATGAGTCGAATACGTTTTTTTAATTTTTTCCTACTCATCATTACCCTTTTTATGCTTAAACAATAGTGTTAATAAAATCATATCACATTTTAAAACATCATTCCCTTTTGTCAACATATAACTATGCTAAATACTTTCACTCATTCCGATTCCACTCAAATAGTACAAGCTTTCTAATCCATCCACTTTAACAAGAGACCAATAAGGTGAAAAGTCGAATTTTTCCTTCTTCCCAATATTTGGGGTAAGAACCTTTATCGCGGTTCTCTTGCATTTAAACCAAAGAATTTATATAATATTACAGAATCTAACAAATTTAGCGTAGACAAAATAAAAGTACAAATACCCTCTGGGTACGTAGAGAACTTGTGAATTTGGAAAACAAGTACCGATGATATTGGAGCTTGGTTTTTGTATCTTATTCGTCTAAAGTACATAAGTTAAGAAAATTAGGATGGCAATTCGGTTCATTCTTCCCTTTCCGGTGGGGGAATGGCCTTTTTTAAACGGGGAATTCAATAAAAATGGAGTGAAACAAATGGAAAAGATTTTTTCTGGTATACAACCTAGTGGTACATTAACACTTGGAAATTACCTAGGAGCACTTAAACAATTTGTGGAATTACAAGATGACTATGAATGTTATTTCTGCATCGTAGACGAGCATGCGATAACCGTGCCACAAGATCGATTAAAATTACGAAATAATATTCGTTCACTGGCAGCGCTTTACCTTGCTTCAGGAATTGATCCTAAAAAAGCAACCCTATTCATTCAATCTGAAGTACCAGCACATACTCAATTAGGATGGATTCTGCAATCGATGAACTACGTTGGCGAATTAGAGCGAATGACACAATATAAAGATAAATCGGAAGGGAAAGATGCTGTATCTGCTGCTCTTTTAACCTATCCTTCTTTAATGGCTGCAGATATTTTACTATACCAGTCAAATATTGTTCCGGTTGGAGACGATCAAAAACAACATCTTGAATTGACAAGAGATTTGGCCCAACGCTTTAATAATCGCTATGATAATGAAGTGTTTACGATTCCGGAAATTCGTATTCCAAAAGTTGGAGCAAGAGTCATGTCTTTACAAGATCCAACGAAGAAGATGAGTAAGTCCGATGAAAATGAAAAAGGATTTATTTCTATGCTTGACGATCCGAAGCGTATTGAAAAGAAAATAAAAAGTGCTGTTACAGACTCAGAAGGTATCGTTAAGTACGATAAGGCAAACAAACCAGGCGTATCTAACTTATTAACTATTTACTCTAGTTGCACAGGCGAATCCATTGAGGCTTTGGAAGCGAAATACGAAGGAAAAGGTTACGGCGAATTTAAACAGGATGTAGCCCAGGCTGTTATCTCTGTATTACAACCAATCCAAGAAAAATATAAAGAACTTATTGATTCTGATATCCTTGATGATATATTAGACCAAGGAGCAGAAAAAGCAGCTATTCCAGCAAATAGAACGTTAGCAAAAGCTAAAAAAGCAATGGGACTAGGAAGAGTAAAGAAGAAGAAATAAATTAAAACAGGCATTCGCTACTCAGCTTGGCGAATGCCTTATTAACAGGAAGAAATCCCTAACTTATTAAGAAAAGGCCATTCTAATAAAATAGAATGACCTTTTCTTTATTGACTAGAAGTGTTCTGTGTTTGACCGTTTTCCACTTCCCACATTTTTTCTAAAAACGGTTGGCCTTTAATTAACTTTCCACATAAATCCTCGTGTTGCTTACTCCAACCATCTTTTACCCCATTATATAATGTATCCCATGCTCTCTCTTCATCCATATATTTAATATAAGGATATTGCTTCGGATCCCATTCTGTTAACCAATAACGTAACTCTTCCAAATTATTAGATGTACGTAATTGATCTAACCCTATCATTAATAAATGTTTTAATTGACGCTCTTTTCTCGTAAGACCAAACACAAGATCTGGTGGCATAGAAAGTAAATGATACTCTTTTCCGTAATTTTCTACATCAAAACCAAATGATTGTGGTTTCGCCTTTTTAATCATATCGTAAACTAACTGTTCTTGTCTTGGGATTAATCTACTTTTACGTATGGGAATATGATATCCGGCTGTATCAATTGCCAAAATATCTTCCCCATTTGTTACGACACATGCATACTCCAATACTGTTCTTTCGTGTCCTTTTCTAATGTAAGCACGCTTATAGATAGCATCTGTTAAATCTTTCGGTAGATCATGCATATCATTTTCAATATAATCAAATAATCCTGGTGTTATGTACAATAGAGGAACCTGGTCTAGTAATTCAATCCCATCATCTTTTCGCCATTCATGAAAATGACAAACATTATACCCGTTTTCTTCTCCTTCAAACCAATTCACCCAAACATCATGCAAATATAACATAGACAACCCTCGCTTTAAATAAAACTTAATTATTAGAAGAACTCGCATTCGCTCGTCTTTTAGCGAACGTTAAAATTTTAGCTTCTTCGAGTTCGCTTTCTGCTAAAATTTTATAATTTCCTAACCTATAAAATCAGTCCGTCTTTGATAGATGACCATTTGCTTCAGCTGAACTAAATGGTTAACTTACCATACATTATGACCAATCCTGTAAAAAAATATTCTCTTCCAATGCGATTATGGGTTGTTTGAAAATCGATAAATAACCAACCATATGATAAGCAGTCCTATCGGTAAGAAATAACATTCGATTCTAGTAACAATGAAAGCAAAATAATCTGACCACAATAATCCTGCTGGTAAAAAGTTCAAATAGAATATTAATGAAATTCCACCTGTAATAGCTAGTCCAAATCCAACTAAAAAGAGAAAAACTGCTCCCATATTATTCACCTACACCTTGTCCACTTTAAAAATATATATGCTTGTCCATTGGCTTGATATGTCCAAATAAATAAAAAAGTAGCTGAACCCACATATTGGGATTCAACTACTCCTAATTTCTATTATCCATTATATTTTTTGAAAATTAAACTTACATTATGTCCACCAAATCCTAGTGAATTACTCATTACGATATTCACTTCTTGTTCACGAGCTTTGTTTGGTACATAATCTAAATCACAATCGTCATCAGGTGTTTCGTAATTTATAGTTGGTGGTACGATTCCATTTTGAATAGCTAGCAGTGAAATGACAGCTTCAATTCCACCTGCTGCTCCTAATAAATGACCTGTCATCGATTTAGTAGATGAAACAACTAAATTACGGGCGTGTTCAGCAAATACCGCTTTAATTGCTTGTGTTTCATATTTATCATTTAATGCGGTACTCGTTCCATGTGCATTAACATAGTCTACATCTTCTTTGTTAATACCCGCATCAGATAATGCATGGTTCATCGCACGGGTTGCACCTTCTCCATTTTCTGCTGGAGCTGTTATATGATATGCATCGCCAGTGGCACCGTAACCAACAATTTCGCCATAAATTCTAGCTCCACGTTCTAATGCTTTATCGAGGGCTTCTATTATTAGAATCCCTGATCCTTCTCCCATAACAAATCCATCACGATTCTTATCAAATGGACGACTTGCAGTTTTAGGATCTTCATTTGTTGATAAAGCCTTAGACGATGAGAAACCAGCAAAGGCCATATCGGAAATAGGTGCTTCCGTTCCGCCTGTAATCATATAGTCTGCATCACCACGTTGAACTGCTTTAAATGCGTCCCCAATGGAGTTTGCACCTGAGGCACAAGCAGTAACGGTACAAGAGTTGATACCTCTAGCACCGAGCTGAATGGATACCTGGCCCGCAGCCATATCTGGTATCATCATTGGAACGAAAAACGGACTAACACGACGAGGTCCCTTTTCCATTAAGATGGTATGTTGGTCTTCCCACGTTTTCATTCCACCAATTCCAGAGCCAATCCACACGCCAATACGGTCTCGGTTTTCATCATTTATATCTAATTTAGCATCTTCCACCGCCATTTTCGCCGCTGCTACCGCATATTGGGTAAATGGATCCATTTTCCTTGAATCTTTTTTATCCATAAATTTAGTTGGGTCAAAGTCTTTTACTTCTGCGGCAACTTTAGCAGGATATTTATCTTTATCAATCTTCGTTACAAAATCAATTCCTGATTTTCCATTAACAATGCTATCCCACATACTTTGAACATCATTACCAACGGGAGTAATTGCCCCTAAACCTGTAATTACAACTCGTCTTTTGTCCAATACGGATCCTCCTAACAATTCTCTATTTTCCCCAGCGTATAGCCATGGATCCCCATGTCAAACCACCGCCAAAACCTACTAAAACAATAATATCATCATCTTTTATTTTACCTTCTTTAAATGACTCTGATAGCGCAATGGCGATGGATGCTGCAGATGTATTTCCATATTTCTTAATTGATTGATTCATCCTATCCTCAGAAATTCCTAACCTTTGTCTAGCAGCTTCCATAATACGAATGTTCGCTTGATGAGGAATTAAATAATCTACATCTTCTTTCTTTAATCCCGCTTTTTCAATTACATTTACGGATGCTTCTGGCATTTTACGTACTGCGAATTTAAATACTTCACGGCCATTCATAAAAATATGGTTATTTGGATCTTCATACAGATGTTTTCCACCCGTTCCATCAGATCCTAGTTCATGCGCAAGAATCCCTCTTCCTTCCGATACTTCTCCAAGTACCGCCGCGCCAGCACCGTCCCCGAAAAGAACACATGTTGATCGATCGGTCCAATCCGTGATTTTAGACAGCTTTTCTACGCCAACTACTAGAATTTTTTTATAGGTTTTCGTCTCGATAAATTGTTTAGCAGTTGTTAGAGAGTAAATATATCCTGAACATGCTGCACTTACATCCATAGACGCTGCATTCACTGCACCAAGTTTCTCTTGAATCATACATGCTATAGATGGAAAAGGTGTATCCGGTGTAACCGTAGCAACTAGGATAAGGTCAAGTTCCTCCGCTTTTACATTGGCATCTTCTAATGCACTAGCAGCAGCGTGAAATGCCATATCCGAAGTTTTTATATCATCATCTGCTATTCTTCTTTCCTCTATACCTGTTCTTGTACGTATCCATTCATCATTCGTATCCACTATTTTTTCTAAATCATGATTGGTAACAACTTTTGGTGGAACATAATGTCCTAAACCTAAAAAACCAACTCCCATTTTCACCGCTCCTTAAAAAACTTGATAAATATATATCAATTCATACAATCAATTATTATGACTTGGTACTAATTTTAATATATAAGGGTACACTTGGCAAGAAAAAATCATTAATAGCGGATAAGAAAACCCCCTCTTGTATGATACATACAACTAAGGCATTCGCCAAACTTAAAGCAAATGCCTAGTTTTCTAACCGCTCATTAGGAAGTAAAGAACTTTCTTTATAGTCTTCAACGGTTTTATTTAAGGTCTCAATAAAATCCTTAGGAATAACCTTATTAAATTCCCCTAGAGAAATTACTCCATCTTGAAAATCAAAAGTTAGAATATCACCTTCTAATTTTCCTTTATTGAATTTCTCCGCGGTAATCTCATAGAGCTTGTCCACTTGTTGAATCGTACTGGTTAAAACTGCATTTGGAGCAAATTCTAATTGATCTTCTACATAACCAATAGCATATAAGCCATCTTTTTCTACTTGTTTAATAACTTTTTCACTATATGCATTTCCAACCGGATAAAAAACATCGACATTTTCATTCTTCATTTTTTCATACATCGAATAAGCGGTCTCTGTATCGTCCCAGCCTTTGATATAATCTATTTTAACCTCTGCGTTTGGGTTTTGGTATTTTACCCCTTCATAAAAACCTTCAATTTCTGGTTGCCACAAAAATGCTGCTACTACTCCGACTTTATTCGTCTTCGTCATTTTTCCTGCAACCATACCACCAAAAAATCCCATTGCATGAGAATTAAAATTAAGGCTGGTAATATTCTCTCCGTAAATACCACCATTAAAATAAACAAAGTGAACATCCGGATAATAACGGGATAACTCAGAGAAATAATCCCCATACAAACTACTATGACCAAAAATAAGATTGACACCATCATAAACAAGTTCATCGACTGCTTTTCTTATTTCTTCTTCCGTATCAATATTTTCTTTATAATAAACATCTGTATCAAATTCCTCACCGATACCAAGTAAGCCCTCATATCCACTTTCATTCCATGCGTTGCCATCAATTGTACTATCTAAAAGCATACCAACATTTTGAATTTGCCCTGATTCAAAATAGCTGCATCCAGTTAAAAATAGGACCATTAGGCAGATAAACAAACTACTTTTAAACGCTCTCAAAATATTGGCACTCCAATCTAAGAATCACTTATCCTATCTTATTATAGTTTATAACCTAATTACAGTTCAGTAAACATCAACATCACGAATCGTACAATATTCTATATTGTTTATAATGTTCTCTCAAATCCGCTACGTATTTCTCTTTTGGTTCACTCTCTCTAATGTATATAGCTTTCTTCTCAGAACGTTTCTCCTTTTCCTGTCTTGGATGGACATAAAGTTCATTGGTTTGGCTAGAAGTTTGAATCAATTGTAACAATACAGGCGTAAAAGAGTGAATTGATAGCGCATTATTCTTAAATTCCTCCGAATCAAATGTTATAAACTTTTTATGATGATAGATACCATTTTCATTCATTGGCATCCACTCACCGAATAAAATTGGCGTATGAATAGTAGTCAGGTCTGTTTGTTCTTTTTTCTGAATCCCGTTAATTGGTAAAAGCCATTTATTTCCGGCCTTAAAATCTTGAGCCTTTGGATGATCACCTATTATAATACATGTCTCATATTCCCTTTTTTCATCATTCACCATTTGAAAATCACTATTTCTACCAAAAAACATCAATAAATCGTCTTGCAAGTTGGGGTTAATCATTCCGTCTATGTTAAAATCGTGTTCCAGTAATGTATTTACAATATGGAACCCAATCCAATGATTACAATTCACAACCAATATCGACATTTCGATATACCTCCTCTAAAGTTTTTACTTTGCAGGTAGGAAAGTATAAAAATCTTTCCCGTCTGGGGATCCGATTACTCGCCCACCGTAAAGATTTGCATAAGTGCAACTAAGGCATTTGCCCAACCTAAAGCGAACGCCAAGTTTTCTAATCTTTATTTTAATAGAAATAAAGCTTTTCCTTTATGCTCTCTTTTGATAAACTAGATTTATAATTGCAAAATAAAAAAACTAGAACTAAATAGTTAATTGTGGGGTGTAATCATGCGATACATAGCATCTATTGTTTGGGCAATTTTAATCAGTTTTGCTATTTCTTATGTATTGTCAAGTATGGGTGGAGAACCATTTGTACTTTCTCATTCATTGATTTTAGCTGCATTATTCTCTATAGCGGTCTTTATTTTAGGAGACGTAGTATTAAAAGAGGATAATTAACCTTTAAAAGAATGACTAAAGAGTAATTAAATGGAAACCCTTGCCGCCAACTGGCAAGGGTTTTGATTTGTTTTAGTACCACGGTAATGCAGTAAGGGCAACTAAGGCAGCTAATGGTAGTACAAGTCTTGAAAATCTCCTTCTAGGATACGGATATCCATATCCAGGAAATCCGTATCCATAATAACCGAATTGTCTCATTTCTTCCTGTTCACCATACATTTGTTCATGAGAATTGTTTCGGAAGTTACCGTGGGTATGTTCATTCATCATTCCTGGATGAGTCGAATAACCCTGCATATTCCCCATCATTCCAGGCTGATGTTGATGCTGATGATGTGGGTAGTCTGCCATTTGTCCCATATTCCCTTGTTCAATTGGAATAGCGAAATAAGCATATTCCTCATCAAGGCCTGTTAAAATACCGTCAAATCTTTGACCATCGTTTGTTTCAGCTAGCACATAGGAGTGCATATGCTGTTTGCACAAATCATACATATGTTTATGTTTCATCTTTCAACCTCCTCACCATTTAGACTATTCATTAGCCTATTGGTTGGTGAATTATTTTTTGGAGGAGAAATTTATTCAAGTTAGGAGAGAAGGAATTGGATTTTTTTGAAAAAATATGGACTTTAATCGAGTACTTTATTTTGGGTTTAGTCCAAGGTATAACGGAACCTATCCCCATTTCATCTAGTGGCCATTTAATTATCTTCCGGGAATTATTCGGTATTGAAGCAGAAGGGCTTTCCTTTGAAATCTTTGTTAATTTTGCATCTTTATTAGCCATTTTAGTTATTTACTGGGAAGATATCATTCGATTAATCAGGAATGGATACTTATATGTTTTTAAAAGGGAAAATGCTGCCAAAGATGACTTCCGTTTTATCGTATACCTAGTTATAGCCACTATTCCAGTCGGAGTCGTTGGTGTATTATTTGGAGATGTGATTGGAGAATCGCTTAGTAGCACAAAAATAGTCGGATACACTTTATTAATTACCGCTGTTGCATTATGGATTATTCGGAATCTCCGTGGTAGAAAAAATGATGGTGATTTATCAACAAAAGATGCCATTATCGTAGGTTTGGCACAAACAGTGGCCGTTACTCCTGGCATTAGTCGTTCGGGTGCAACTATTGTTGGATCTATGTTAGTGGGAATGAAACAAGAGACTGCATTACGATTTTCATTTCTATTATATATCCCAGTTAGTCTCGGAACAGGCCTACTTGAAATACCAGATTTAATTAAAAGTCCCGAATTCCAAACGATGCTAATACCACATATCATTGCATTCGTTACAACATTTATCGCAACCTATTTTGCGCTAAAATGGTTTATGGGAATCATGGCCAAAGGAAACTTAAAATATTTCTCCTATTATTGTGTTGTAGTAGGATTTTTGGTTATTTTCTTTTTGTAAAATATAGTTTTATTTACCTAAACAGCAGAGCATTCGTAGTCGAATTTGCTTCTGCTGTTTTTTATTCCTTTTAGGGGGGAATAGAATTTTCTCACGGACATTTGACGGTTTTCTCATTGGCGTTTTGGCCATGATATCTACTCACGGACATTTGATGCATCTTCCATTGACGTTTTGGCCGTGATATCGCCTCTCACGGACATTTGATGCATCTTCCATTGACGTTTTGGCCGTGATATCGCCTCTCACGGACATTTGATGCGTCTTCCATCGGCGTTTTGGCCGTGATATCGCCTCTCACGGACATTTGATGCATCTTCCATTGACGTTTTGGCCGTGATATCGCCTCTCACGGACATTTGATGGGGCTTCCATTGATGTTTTGGCCATGATCTCACCTCTCATGGACGTATCCCGGTTTTCCTGAATGAATTTTGTCCGTGAGATAAGCTTTCCAAAGGGGCTTCTTTAGATTAAATTTTTATTTGCATAAAAAATATCAGGTTGAGAATAAATATTAATTCTCAACCTGATATTGCGTCATTTTCTATACATTTTTTCAAATGCTGAATCGTCCTGGGAACTCGTTACCGCAAAAAGAGCTGCGTCTTCTTGAATCAATCCGGAATACCCAAAGCAATTTTTGCATAACGTGACATCATATGTTTATTCCAAGCTGGTTCCCAAACAATGTCAACTTTTAGCTCTTTTATTTCAGGTATGTCTGCTAAAACAAATTTCACATCACGTTCGATATGTGCAGAAAGTGGACATCCCATTGAAGTTAAAGTCATAACGACCGTGCACAATCCTTCTTCATCCAAATCAACGTCATAGACTAGTCCCAAGTTAACAATATCTATCCCTAGCTCAGGGTCAATAACGTTCTCTAATGCACCCATAATATTTTCTTTAAGTGCTTCATCCATTCATTACAACCTCCCTTTAATGCCTTTCCTATATTTAAACATATTTTTCATACTATTTAAATGATGTAAATCACATTATACGTATTTTTCAAACCATTTCACAGTTTCCAGCTTTGCCATGCGACTAACTTTATGATCTCGATTTTTTTCTTTTATATAACGAATATGTTCTTTAATCTTATACTGCTCTTTCACTTCATTATAAAAGCTAAAAGAATGGTCAAATGGAACAACCGAATCCTTTTCACCATGCCAAAATAACAATGGTCGATCATTCAAGGTATCCTTCCTTAATGATAAATCGATTTCCTTTAATTGATCATATAATTGAGCAATCATTTCATCAAAATTAGGTATCGTTATTTGATCTTGAACACTTTTAATTAATTCCCTTGCAAATATTGATGGCTTGGGAGATCCCATTAATACAGCGGCTGCTTTAATCCACGGGAATTGAGTTAGCGCTGCAGATGTTGTTATTCCTCCCATGCTCGTACCAGCCAATCCAATTCTTTCATCTAATAAAATTTGTCTATCCTTTAACTCATGACGAATGGTATCGATATCTTTTAAATTTTGCAGAACAATTTCCCAAAATGCTAAGGTTCGTTTTACCGGGTCTATATCAAATTCTCTTTCACCATGATGTAAACTATCTGGTAAAATAACCCGTAAACCTCTCTCGGCAAGTAAATAAGCTAAATCCAGATTATGTTCTTTTGCACTTGTAAATCCGTGACTATATATTACTGTCGGCAATTTTTCTTTTTCCTTTGAAGCTTCAACTACGATTAAACTAGGTATCTTTTTTATTTCTTCTTTAAACACACCAATCATTACGACGCGACTCTCCTTGAACTATAATAATTATATTTTAAGCTTGTTGGACCCCTTCTTGCAAATTTTGTAAATACATTACACCTTTACACATTGCCTTTTCCACTATAAACTTGGCAGAAAGGTCTTTCTTACTAAATAAGTATAACCAGGGCATTTACAACCTAATAGCGAATGCCAAGTTTTCTAAATGGGGTGAATGGAATGTTAGATAAGTACTTAATTGCGTTAGATTTAGATGGAACGTTGTTAACGGATAGTAAAGAAATAGATCCTCGAACGAAACAAACCTTGCTTAAAGCAATGAACGAAGGACATATCGTTGTTATCGCTACAGGGAGACCACATCGGTCAAGTATAAATTATTACCATGAACTTGGTTTAAATACACCTATGGTAAATTTCAATGGTGCACTCCTTCATCATCCAACTGAAGAAAAGTGGGATATACTACATAATCCAATGTCGTTGAGAACAGCCAAAAAGATTATAGAAGCAAGTTATGATTTAAATGTACGAAATATTCTAGCTGAGGTAATGGATAATGTATACCTAGAACAATTTGATGAAGAAGTAATAGAACTCTTTCAAGGACCTAAAAACAATCCTCCGTTTACGATTGGCAATTTAAAAAACAAATTAACGGAAGATCCAACTTCTCTTCTTATTTTTCCAAACGAAAAAGAGGTTCATACATTGCGTAATCATTTAACAGAATTTCACGCTGAACTCATCGAGCATCGTAATGGGGGTGCACCATATCATGTTGTAGAAATTGTAAAAAAGGGAATGAACAAAGCAGTTGGACTCCATAAAATTGCGAAATACTACAATATTTCCAAAGAAAATATCATTGCCTTCGGGGATGAAGATAATGATTTAGAAATGATTGATTATGTAGGTGTAGGTGTTGCAATGGGAAACGCTATTAAAGAATTAAAACAAGTTGCAAACCATATAACAAATACCAATGAACAAAATGGTATTGGTACGTTTCTTGAAGAGTATTTAAAGTTAGATTAGACAAATGCGCACTAATTCCCGATTATTACCAAGCTTAATTTCGTTCAGGCGAACCATACTATAATTGAACGTAAAAAACGTTCACTTTTTGTTTTACTTCTTGAGCATCATTCAGGGGTTAAATTTAACCCCTGATGTTTCCATTCTAATTTCTGAAGGAGGAATTCAGGTATGGGAAAAGGAAGTAAATCACGTCGATTTGTACAACATGGTTCTGATTCCGTTAAAAAACATGCCGAGCGTTTCCCCTATCGTTCTACATTAGCTGAACGTGAAAGAGAAGTGAATGGACAAGAGAATCTTTAGAAGTACCTTTAGGAGGGTTTTCATTGCAAAACAACTTATTTCAACAAGCTAAAGACGCAGTAAATAACCTCATTAATGGTAATGCTAGTGAAGCTGATAAACAAGCAGCCGAAAGCGCAATTCAGTCTGCATACGAGGATGCATCTCCGCAAGAGAAGGAACATCTACAACAGCTTGAGCAACAGTTGAAGCAATCAAACCAACTAAAATAATTCATGTAACAAGTATAGACATCCCCTTTCATCAGGAAGGGGATGTTACTTTCATCCTTAAAAATAATTTGGTAATATAAAGACAAGTAGGTTTACGAGGAGGAATGACAAATATGGCAATTCATGTTGAAGGTACACCAAATCCAAACGCAATGAAATTCACAACAGATAAAATTATTTTCGAAGGTACAAATAGTATTTCTGTTATGCCTGGAAATACAAGTGAACACGACATTCTTAATGATTTAATGAAAGTGGAAGGCGTTGACAACGTCTTTGGATATCAAAACTTTATTACCATCAATAAACAATTTGATGCGGAATGGGAAGACTTAACCCCTCGTGTTAAAGAGGTAATGGAAAGATACGGTTATTAATACATAAGAAAGGCGCAAGTACCCGTTTGGGTGGGATAAATGGACCAAAAATAAATAATTATTTTTGGTCTCTATTTTATTTCAATCGGTATGTAATTAGGATTCATTGCTTTTCCATTTTCACTTTTTCCATAAATAACAAAAATTGGAGCATCATCCGCTTCCATTACTTTTTTAGGTAATGTGACTTCAATTTCAAAAGGTTTCCATTCCTGACCATTAAGTTGGATAGGTTTCTCATCTTGTAGAACTTCCTCCCCTAGTTCAACTCGATAGAATATTTCTTCACTCGATGTTTTTACATCAGCAACTAAGTTAGCCGTAAGATCTTCAACCTGGACATCCACATTTCGAATATCTATCGTATTCGGTGAATCGGAATTTGATATCAATTCATCTGTGTTGCTACAACCAACAAGAAGAACAGCAAAAAGCATCAAAAGCATGATTCGTTTCATTTTTCACTCTCCTCCCTCATATTCTTTTAAATGTCATCATCATTGTAAGCTTTTTTCCAAAATTTAACCACCTTCGTGACGTAAGGGATATACGATTCCAAATTCCATATAAAATTTTATTTTTGACTAAATATGGATATCGCTATAAACTTAAATAAAGAAAGATTTTTTATTAGGAGTGATTGAATGGCAATTCAAATACTTACCGATTCCAGTTGTGATTTAACGCTAGAACAGTTTTCGGAATTAGACATACAAATTGCACCATTAACAGTTCATCTAGATGGACAAGATTATGAAGACGGTGTAACGATTCAAGCAAAAACTGTTTATGATGCCATGAGACAAGGAAAAGCACCAAAAACCTCCCAGATCTCTCCACAAACGTTTAAAGAAATATTCACTTCCCACGCAAAAGAAAATAAACCATTAGTATACATAGCTTTCTCTTCCCAACTTTCAGGAACCTATCAAACCGCGAAAATGATGGAACAGGAAGTAAAGGAAGCGTATCCTGATGCACCAATACATGTTATCGATACGAAATGTGCATCCCTTGGGCAAGGTTTAGTTGTATTACATGCAGCAAAACTCGCAAAACAAGGAGCCTCAGTAGATGAGGTTGTAAACGCAGTAAGATATCAGTCGGAACATATGGAACATATATTTACCGTGGATGATTTAGAATATCTAAAACGTGGTGGCCGTATTAGTAAGGCTCAAGCTTTTGTTGGTACTTTATTAAAGGTAAAACCTTTACTACACGTAGATGACGGAAAGTTGGTTCCACTAGAAAAAATTCGAGGTTCAAAAAAAGTTTTAAGTCGAATGCTAGAACTAATGGAGGAACGAGGGCTCGATCTCACGAATCAAACCATTGGTATAAGTCACGGTGACGACCTAGAAAGAGCCGAACAACTTTCCAAGATGATCCAAGATAAATTTAGTGTTAGTGAAAATCAAATTGTAATTGAAATGGTTGGTTCTGTCATAGGAGCACATTCTGGTCCAGGAACGATAGCCCTATTCTTTTCCAATAAACCAAAACCGAATTAAAACAACATCCTAACCCCATGGAAAAACTTTAAGATTAAAAGCATGAAATCTATTTTTTAAACATATATTCAATTAAATATAGATATAAAGTCATACACTTAATGAGGGGGAATCTACATTGCATATTTTCGATTTAGTAGACAGATATATGTCCGTTCGAAATCACATGCCAGATTCAGTTAACGACTTACTCGACTTTTATCAGCATAAGTACATTATGGGGGAAATTGACATAAAAGACTATCGACACATATTTGCATACTTGCATAAACAAGGTGCCATATCAGCATTTGATTACGAAAGATCAGTAACCTATTAATACGGAAGCGACTAAAGTCCTTTTTTAAAAAGGGCTTTTTTTCTATTATGCTTTCTTCATGATTGGATTTTCCCACGAAGGGTACATTAATGATGAAGGAGGAGATGTGGATGAGTATGGAGCATCATAACGGAAAAATTACTCCACCAAAACAAATTCAAGGGAAACAACCAGGAATCGAATCTGAGATGATTCCAAATCCGGAATTTATCCGCCATGATTATGAAGGAGGTAATAAATTAAAAAACAAAGTAGCTATTATTACCGGTGGGGATAGTGGTATTGGCCGAGCCGTGAGCGTACATTTTGCTAAAGAAGGTGCGGATGTTGCGATTATTTACTTAAATGAACATGACGATGCCAATAAAACGAAAGAACTCGTGGAACAGGAAGGCAGAAAATGTTTACTCCTAAGCGGGGATATTGGTAATGAAGCTTTTTGTTCAGAAGCAGTAAAAAAGACATTTGATACGTTTCATCAAATTGACATATTAGTAAATAACGCTGCAGAACAACATCCTCAACCAAGTTTTTTAGATATAACAAGTGAACAATTAGAAAAAACATTCCGAACGAATATATTCAGTATGTTTTACTTAACGAAAGCAGTCATTCCTCATCTAAAAAAAGGGAGTTCTATTATTAATACTTCCTCGATTACTAGTTACAAAGGAAATGTGGATTTGATTGATTATTCGGCAACAAAAGGAGCAATTACTTCATTTACTAGATCATTATCCGGTGCTTTGGCTGACCAAGGAATTCGGGTTAACGCTGTTGCTCCGGGTCCGATTTGGACTCCACTAATTCCCGCTTCTTTTAACAAAAAGAAAGTGGATTCATTTGGAGCCGATACTCCGATGAAACGGCCTGGTCAACCGAAAGAGGTTGCACCTGCTTATGTTTATTTAGCTAGCGATGACAGCAGCTACGTAACTGGGCAAATGATTCATGTGAATGGTGGAACGATTGTGAACGGGTAAGATAACTTATGGTTAGTTATAAAGAAGACTTCCATCAGTGGGGGGTTCCCTTCCCCAACTGATGGTTAGTCACACTTATCAGACCTTTATGGGCAGTTGATATTCTTTTCACATCTCTTAATCCTTATTTTCTAAAAACCCCGTATATGGTACCCATTCTTCTTGTGTTCTACCAGGAATACTTGTATGATCTTGACTTCCACCTTCTGCGGCCATTGCATCTGCTTTTGTTACATGAACCGTTCCACGTGGATGGTTCGGTGGTGCATAGATGGAATAAAGTTTTAGCGGGATAGTTCCTGTATTCGTTACATTATGCCATGTTCCAGCGGGTACCATAATTGCAAAATCATCAGCAACTCTTCTTTCAAAATCAAGGTTATCTTTTCTCTTACCCATTTGAACAATCCCCTGTCCTTGTTCGATACGTAAGAATTGATCAACTTCAGGATGTATTTCTAAACCAATATCATCCCCTACATTAATACTCATCACCGTAACCTGTAAATGTGGTCCGGTCCATAAAGCCGTGCGATACGTATTATTTTGCTTAGATGCCTCATTAATATTAACAACAAAAGGATTAGGACCGTAATCTCTTAATAAAATATTATTATTTTGTCTAACTGTTTCAAATCTATTTTCATATAACTCGGCTGGTTTTTCCCAGTATTCAGAGTGCCTTGTATAGTTATTCATTGGTGGTGCATTTACATAATAAGGATATTGATAATATGGATTATTGTAAGGAAAAAAATACATTCTACTCCATCCTCTCACATTTTATAATTGGGTAGTTAAAACAACTAATATAAATATTATGCAATCGTATTTATTATGAATAGGCACAAACCTACCCTGAATAAATTTCTCAAACGTTTCACTTAAAAATTGATGCAACATTTTAGATAAACACCTATATATTATAGGGATTAAACATCTCAAAATTAGGAGAAGAGGACATGAACGAAGAACTTCAGAGGTTATTTAACAATTTGATTCAATTGGAAATAGCAAATTGCAGCATCTTCCATTAAATTATATTGGTATAAAGTGATATAATGGCTGATCAGAATGTTGGTCTTTTTGATTTTGTATTGTCATATTAATAGCCGAAATCACAGATCCAGCAGCTTGAATCCATGCTCCCGTATCATCTAGTAAACTTACATCTACATTTTCCACCTCTTCTTTAATTCCTGATATTCCTTGAATGCCATTGCCGATAGACTGTAAGAAATCTCCCTGAAATCCGAACACATCGTTTTCTTCAATTGCTGGTATTAATCCAATTCCTGCTCCCATGGCTTGAATAAAATTACCTTGAATCTCAAGATTGATGTTTTCTACATATAAACCTGTTACTACAAAAAGATTTCCAATGGTTTGGACTTCGTTGGCTAATTTAACTAATTCCTCTGATGTATAATCAGAAATAATCGAACTTCCAATAGCTTGCAGTATATTTCCGACTTTCGCAATTACCTTACCATCATCTTCACTAAAAGGAGGGTCTATAGCATTGATTACTGTTCCTACTGCTTGAATCCACGCCCCGATAACCGTATGGTGACTCAACTGACTCTCACCTCACTAATCATTTATCTACTCTTATACCGTGTATTCCTGCAGTATCATATGAAAACAATACCTACATGATTATCATTTTTCGCAAACATTTTTTAAATAGGTCATAGCCTATTCAAAATCATCAAAAATAGCCTTAAATAAAATGTAGACGCTAATCCTTTTTACAGGATAGCGTCCTAAAATTTTTCCAGATATTTTTACGAAATGGCCATTCTATTTTAATCTGTCACTTCACTAAGAATAATGGTACTGAGACTAACACATAGTACTAATGTTAATGCAATAAGTCCAATCACTCTTTGCACCTCCTATCCTATTTAAGGAAAATATCCTTTTACTCTTCTGCTTCACGTTTTTTTTGTTTTCTACTTAAGTAAATAACCCCAACAATGAATAATAGCAATGTCCCACAAATAAAACTGATGAATCCCCAGTTTAGTCCTTTGTCTGGTTGCAAATGAAAAACTTCTACAGATTCTCTAGGTAATCCGATACGATAGTCGCCATTATCATCAGCGCGTACTAAATTATCTTCCAAATAACCTCTCAATTGCATTCCGGGCTCTATACCAGATACAGTAATATCCTGTGATGTGCTACTGTTATTAATTGCTATATATAAGGTGTCTCCTTCATATGACCTACGAAAAACACTCATAGCATTACTTGTATCAACTAATTCAAAATCCCCGTATTGTAATGCGCGAAATTGGGATCGTAAGGATGATATTTTATGGAAGAACTCTTGTAAATCAGAATCTCCGCTATTAAATTGAACAAGATTTTGAGCAGCAACCGCATCTTCGCCATACATCGGAATCTCGGATCCTTGGAAAATCATTGGAACTCCTGGCGTTGTATACATATATGTCAATGCCAGTTTCCAAGCCGTCAATGAGTTTCGGCCATTTTCTGAGAACTCTTGTGTGAACCTTTTCGAATACATATCATCCATATAAAGTATTGGTAGTTGATTTCCGCTTTCTTCCCAAACATTATAGATAGCGGAAACCTCCTTGTCTTCTTTAGAAAAGGTTTCTCTCATCGTTTGATTTAACGCTGTATTTTCAATCACTTGTATACCAGTGCTATCTAATATTTTTTGACTGTTCTCATTCGTTTCAAGAATATCTCCTATTAAATAAAAATTAGAATGAATAGATTTAATATGTTCTGTTAACTTTTGTAAAAAAGAAACTGGCATTTGATCAACTGCATGAATGTTAAAACCATCAATTTCAGTTTCTGCCATCCAGAAGTCTGCAACATCCATTAAATATTGTTGAACTTCTTCATTTTGTAAATTTAATTGCACGGTATTATTGATCCATTCAGGTCCAGATAATTCTTGTTCCTTTACCCAATCAGCTTTTTCAGTATCTTGAACGATTGGATTCGTTGGTGCGATGAATTGTGTTACAAATTCAATGACAACCTTCATCCCTCTCTTATGCGCTTCCTTTACAAGCAATTGAAAGTCTTCCATTGTTCCAAACTGTTCTTCCAATTGATAGAAGTCTTCAATCCAGTAACCATGGTAACCTTTATCAGCATTTGCCATAATAGGTGAAAGAGAGAGAGTTGTAATCCCAAGTTCCTGAAGATCATCTAATTTTGTAATAATTCCCTGGAAATCCCCTCCATGATATGCATATGGATCATTAACATCAACATTACTATCCATGCTATGGTCGCCATTATTATATCTGTCAATTAGGATGTGATAAATAACCTCTTCTTGAATCTGTCGTTCATCTGCATATAATAAAGTGTTTTCATTACTTAGCAAGAAAACACCAGCTATTAAAAATAGCATTCGTATTTTTTTCATTCAACTATCCCCCAAAATATGTATTCACCCTTTTATTATTAACCAACTAATCTATTAGTCAACCAGATTTCGAATATTGTTGAAAATCATTCATAATGTGGAACATCATTTAAAGACGTTCCACTAAATAAAAAAACTGCCGTTTAGACAGTTTTTAATCCTTCATATGATAACTACATCGGTAATCTTACAAAACCTAAAATCAACACAATGACTAACGCGATAACAAATTGGATCCAGAAGCTTCTGACTGGTTTTCCTTTAGATTTTTTCACTAAAATCATTTCCATTGCAGCAATTAACCATATACCAGCTAATGATTTTGTAATGGCTTCAGCAAATAATGGCATTTGTATACTTTGGAAATATACTCCAAGTAAGTCCCCACCAGTGTATAAAATAAATAAGTAATCAAGACGTAAAATCATGTGAACGATTTTCGCAGGTTTTTCTTTTCCTTGATTAAGGAAGACAAGTGCAATGATAAAAAGAATAAAACCTAGTACCCACGAAGTAATATGCATATGTGTCATCTATTATGTATCCTCCCTTTCAACTTTCATTCTAACGATATCATACCATAATCTGGTACAACGGTCATTTTTTGTTCTTTTTAGCATTAGAAAACGAAGGCGCTCGACAAACCTTTGCCGAAAGAATGCTTTCTTATCTGCGCAAAAATGGTTGTCGCTTCCAATACGTAAGGCTTCTCCATACCCATTCTAATGGGCCGAATCGGAAACGGCTAAACCACCACTTGCTAAAGATAATTTGACCTATATAAATGATAACAACCATTACTACTCCAGTAAAAGGGCCAATTTTGCCATATAGCCCAAACCCTACTCCGTAAAACAATAGAAAACTAATAATAGACTGAAATATATAATTTGATAATGCCATTCTCCCAACATATGTAAATGGTTTCATTATTTTTCTTCCTAGGTCCGTTCTAAACAAAAGAGTAACTGAAAAAATATAAAATAAAGCAGAAAACATTCCACCAATATTATCTTGAATATAAGAAAACCATATTGGATTTCCGAATAAATAGGCACCCATTTTTAAACCTATAAAGAGTAAAAAGGAAACAACCCACCATTTGATTAACAGAGATTTATATTTTCCAGGTTCATGGAGCCAACGTTTCTCCCCTATAAACATACCAAATAAAAATAGCGGAAGGAGTACTAGTATTAAAAATATTAGAGTAACAGGATTATTTGCAAACAACCAATCCTCATAATTCTGTAACCAAACCAATCCTATTTCATTGCTTAAATAATTTTTGTATGACTGTTCAATCATCACAACATCTACATAATCTAAGTAATCTTTGGTTAAATAAAATAAAAAGGAAAGAAAACTTACACTTCCGACCATCATAGCTATTCCAATTGCCAGCTTTGTATTTGACTTTGTATGTAGGAATAAAAGCGACAGTATTCCAACTAAAGCGTAAGATAATAAAATATCCCCGTGCCAAAGTAGAAAAGCATGCATCGCACCAAAACAAAATAAAATGAATAATCTTCTTAATAAAATGAGATTGGGATTATTTCCTCTTGCCATTATCCGCTCTCTCATCATTTGTAACCCAAATCCAAATAAAAGGGAAAATAACGTGTAAAAACTACCCTGGAAAAATATATCAATAAAAATTAGCGCAGCTTGATCTATATTTGATGTCCATGCTTCTTCCGCCCCGCCATACATAAAGTATGGTGCACTAAAAGCCCCAATATTTACAATAAATATTCCAAATATCGCTAATCCCCTTGCCGCGTCAATCCATTCTAATCGATTCGATTCCTGTAATGGCGTTGCATTATTTTTCATCATCCAATCCCTTCCCCTTTCATATCTGATTTAGCAAATTCCTTACTTGCGCACACTATTCAATTATAGCACCCTTTTTTAAAGTAAAACTAAATCCTCTCACCTATTCCATTTTTTATTCTATTCATACGCACATTCTTAAAATCAAGCATAAACTGTGATAAAGGAGGATGTTATATGCCTGCAATCGTTGGAGCTATTAAAGTAGTCAGTGTTTCCAATTCGAGTGTATTTCATGTTGGAGACGTATATTCCATTTTGCCACAAAGTAGTGCGAAAACGTATGCCGGTGGAGGATCCTTTAATACGGGAAATGGAATTAGAATTCATTTAGGAAATTCAAATACACACGTTAATGACCGAGATCATATAGATCAACCGAAAGTTCTATGAGGTGACAACGATGGACATGACCATTCATCAAGCAATCCATATTCATTTTTTAAAAATCGGTGCTATCACTAATTCTTCCGTTGTACAAATTGGTAGCACTGGCTGTATTCAAGCTCAATCAGATATTCATAATACTGGGGGTTATACTGAAACTGCTGAAGTTGCTGAAGCGCAAACAGAGGCTCCACTTGTTCCTTTAGCTCCAAATGCTTAATCACAACTTCTAATCATTCGCATAAAATAATCTAGGCATTTGTCGGAGAACTAAATTACGACCTTGTATTGGAGGCAATGCAATGTATGGTCAAGATTGGAACCAGTACGTTTATGAATTACAAAGACATATACAGAACTTGGAAATTCGGATGAAAAATTTAGAAGACCAAGTACACCAACTAAACGCGAACAAAGAATCAAAAGACAGGGTTAATATTGAAAAAGTCGAGTACAAATTTGATCAATTAAAAATTGAAACATTATCAGGTAGTCTTCATATTGGACTTTCACCCGAAAACTTAGAACAAATGGAAGACTTTGCACTTGGTCAAACCAATCAACAGACTGCTCAAAGTTTGCCTTTATTTAATCAAAAACTTTGTACTGATCTTAGCGATTGGCTGCACCAATCCGGACCAAACATGATTAATGATCTAGCTAATACTCATGAACGGACCATTGATAGCTCGCATCAATCCTTATTACTCCAAGATATTCAAAAGCAGCTGCCAAATCGAATTTCCTATTATAAGGAACAAGCCGAAAAAGATAATAATATTTCTGAGGAACAAGAGTTTGAAAGTTTTATAAAGTCTAAGGTAATGGAAGAAATCCAACATTCCTTAGCTAACTATATTAAAAAATATAAAGGTTAACTTATTCAGTGGGCTTTTTCCACCCCCCATTGATATGGTTGAACTCATCAGAACCCTACTAGCTGTTTTCCCCATTCACAAAACTTAATTTAAACGATGATTCTTGAAGTGGGGGATTACAAGCCGGTAAAGTCGTGACAAAGGAGAATATTAAATGATAATGGAAGTTCATAATTACGGGTTACATGTTGCCAATGTTCAAATTGATGCAATTGCTGCTTCTTCTGTCTTTTTAATCGGAGATAATGATTCAATCGTTTTATCATCTTTTTTTGATACACCTCCTGAGAGTTATTCTATACTCAATTTGGTACCACTAGGAGCCTAACTAGGGGGGGATTTATTTGGTAAAACGTACATCCAACGTTCAATTAATAAATACAGTCTCTGCTATAAATGCCTCTTTCATTAATATTGGAGATACACATGAAGCCTGTCCGGAAACAAGAGCCATAGCCTTACAAAAAGAAGGTGAGACGTTTCAAGGTGAATTAGAGTTTGAAGATTATTCCATCTTTAGTCAAAAAAAAAATTTACCTAAAACCAAACCTAAAGTTATAAAACATACGATCAACCATCAACCTAATATTTATGTACAAAATGTTAACGTCATTGCTCTTTCCTCTTCATCTATCATGCAAGTAGGAAATTTAAATCATATTTCAGCGGAGTCTAGAATATTGCATATTCGCTATGTTATTGCTGAAGATTAATTCTTAACAATATATAACTAGTGTCATATACTATAAATAAATTTCATAACCCAAAAGTAGGTGTTAGCATGCCATCAATTGTTGGCCCAATAAGAATAAACAGTGTCGGTGGAGGCGTCATTAATTTCGGTGATACATTTTATTTATCACCAAAAAGCTCCTCTAAAACAAATGCAGGTTCTGGCGGATTTAATACGGGGGATTTTATTAATACTAACTCAGGAATTAGTAATACTGGAACAAACGATCCCGATATAGCTGATCAAACTCAAACCGCCAATGCCTAATTTTTCAAAAAACAAAAAACCTTACAGGTCCATAAAGAAGACTAACCATCCTTAGGGGTTCCTTCATCCCCACGGATGGTTAGTCGCATTTATCGAACCTTTTATGGGCAGTTGATCTCCCACCTACCTTCTTGAGTTAGGAGTCTTACTGCTCATTTAGGTATGATAAACTCTGTAGAGTGTTAAAGTTTTCTGGTACTTCAACAACAAGTTGTTTAGAAAAGAAATACAAGTATGTTTTCTTCACTGGTTGTTTCGATATTTCCTCTATAGCATGGCGATAGAGATTCATTTGGGTTTCATATTTTTTGATTAACTTATTTTTTAATCTATCTGTTAATTCCTCATTGATCGCATCTGTCTTATAATCTAGTACCATCCATCCATCTTCAAAAGGGATAAGGCAATCAATTACCCCTTGAATAAGTACCCTTTCATTCCCACCAGTCCAATGTGCATATACTTCATTTGCCGGAAGGGTTAAACTGAAAGGTACTTCCCTATGGACCGATGTCGCTTGTTCCAACATAGTAGCGGCTATTTCTGTATTATAAAAATTCTTGATTGCAGGAATATCAATAATATCCGCTTCTTGTCTCGTCAAAATTTCCTTTTCAACAAAAACTTCTAGTTGTTCTTCAATTTCCACTTGATTAAGTGGCTTAGTTAGTGGAAGATGTTGCATCACGGTATGCATGGCAGTCCCTTTTTCTGCAGCTGTAATAACTTTTTGTTCTTGCATAAAATTCGGTCGTTTCACAATCGGCGGCTTAAATTCTTTCACCAATTGATCTGCACTGTACTCATCTTTGATTTCCCGCTGTCTTTTAATTTCCGTTACAGACTGCTTTGCTCGGGAATATGCTGCTTGTTCATGTGGATAAGTATAGGACAATCTATTTTCTACTACTTCTTTCCACTGTTCATCTTGAGTGCCTATTGTTTTCCATCCGATTACTTTCTCTTTTAAAACCTGGTCAAACTCAGTTGATGTTTCATCCAGATTTGTGTAATCACTTGCATGAACAACCGATATATCCCATTTAGATGGATCCATTTGAATGTCTTTTAAAACGACATCCTTCACGTCACCTGAACGTAAGGAGCCCCCATCTTGGTGTCGCATTAAAGCTGGGCCTACCCAATCCAGATAAGAAACAGCGGCCATGCGGAAATACGCTGGTAAAACCCACTCGGAATGGTCAACCATCCTCTGCCATTTTTCTAACTTTTTCTTAAATGAAGCAACATTTCCAATCATAACAAGCTTTTCTTTTGCACGTGTTAACGCAACATAAAGGACGCGCATTTCTTCTGCTAATAGCTCTCGTTTCTGCTCTCCTTGTACAGCGTGATAAAACAATGTTGGATACATAATTCTTTTTACAGGATCAATATATTTACTCGCAAACCCCAAGTCTTTATGCAGTAAATACTTCCGATTTAAATCCTGCATATTAAATTGCTTGTCCATTGCACCAAGAATAACGACAGGAAATTCCAATCCTTTACTTTTATGGATTGTCATAATGCGTACAACATCTTCCTGTTCACTTAGTGCACGTGCTGCTCCAAGATCGTCTCCGCGTTCCTCCATTCTTTCAATAAAACGTAAGAAACGGAATAATCCACGAAATGATGTTCTTTCATAACCTCTTGCACGATCATATAACGCACGTAAATTCGCTTGACGCTGGCGTCCACCAGGCATCCCACCTACAAAATCGTAGTAACCAGTTTCTTGATAAATATCCCAAATTAATTCTGACAATGCGCCTTGTCTTGACGCAAGGCGAAATTGATTTAATTGTTTTAGAAAATAAGAAATCTTTTCAGCTGTCTCATCCGAATTTTGCTGTCTATATATTTTTAAGGCATCATAGTATGGATTATATTTATCAACTAAGCGAATTTTGGCTAGTTCATTTTCTGCTAAGCCAACAATTGGTGACTTTAGAACAGATGCAAGCGGAATATCTTGTCTAGGATTATCGATGGTTTTAAGTAAACTAATCATAATTTTCACTTCCATCGCTTCGAAATATCCTGAAGATAGTTCCGCATATACCGGGATTCCTTGATTTTTCAATTCATCAACAATCGTTGGTGCCCATGTCATGGAACGAAGCAATATAACAATGTCTCGATACTGAATATCACGCTGAATCCCCATGCCTTTATCATAAACTTGTAACGGTTTATTTTCACCTTCATGACCTAACCATGACTTTATTTTTTTAGCATAGGCACGCGCCTCGATTTGTGCCTTTTCTAAATCCTGAAAGCTTTCTTCACCTTCTTCTACCTCATCCTTTTCGTCCTCTGAATCGCGATCAATAATAATCAATTCCGGATTAGGCTTGGGAAAGTCGTACTCATCATACATTTTATTTCCATAGATGAGTTCCGCCTTTTCATCGTAGTCAATATCCCCCAGTGTTTCGTCAAGGATTTGACGGAAGATATAGTTCGCACCTATTAAAACTTGCTCTCTACTACGGAAATTCCTAGCTAAGTCAATGCGGATCCCAACAGAATCATCATTAGTAAATTGCTTATATTTCTTAATAAAGAGGGACGGTTCTGCATGACGGAATCGATAAATACTCTGTTTGACATCCCCAACCATGAACCTGTTCCCTTTTCCTTTTTGATCACTAACAAGGGAAAGAATCGTTTCTTGCACAAGGTTCGTATCCTGATACTCATCTACCAAAACCTCGCTAAACTGGCGTTGAAACTGGACAGCCACACTTGAAGGAATAAGCTTCTCAGAAGTTGAATGTTCGTCTAACAATAACCGTAAACAATAATGTTCCAAATCCGAAAAGTCAACCAATGCTTTTTCTCTTTTTTGTTCGGTGAATTTAGCATCAAATTGTTTTACTAATGTTGTTAACTGTTTAATAACTGGAGCAAGTTCCCGCATATCCTCTATGTGCCCAGCAAGATTACGGTTAAACCATTTGTCTGCCATCTTCTTCCAGCGCTTTTTGTAACTATCTCTTAGATTTTTTACTTGCTCCTTTTTCATTTCATCGCAATCTTGCTTTTTCCTAGATAAAGCTTTAAATGTATGTTCTTGAATAAAGTTTTGCAAATCGTCCCAGTTCTCTATATGCTGTTTGGCTGCCTCTAATAAAGCAAGATCATTGTCAATGGTTTCCGCATATTGATATGGCCCATCACTTTCCCTTGTGATTTCCAATGCTAAATACATTTCCTGTTCCATAGCGAAAAATTGGTTTTTCACTTCTTTTTTCATTAGGTCTAACCAATTTAAATCTTCCTCTTGAAAGATTTCTGGTATCGCATAACGATTAGCTAGACTGTCTAACCATTCGTATGGCCAAGGGTTTTGAATAGCAAAGGTATGTAAATCTAGAATTACCTTTTCCAAATCTACATCACTTCGATCACTCGAAAAACGATCGACAACAGCAAAGAATTTTTTTTGTTCTTCTCCTTCCATTCCATACCATTCTTCAAATAACTCATCCATCACATCTTGTTTGATTAAATCTGCCTCCATATCATCGGCGATACGGAAAGCAGGATCAATATCTAGTAAATAAGCGTATTTGCGTATTACTTCCAAACAAAAGGAATGCAACGTGGAGATGGATGCACGCTGTAATAAGGATAGCTGCTTTTTCAAATGAATCGAGTTAGGATTTTGTTCTAGAGCTTCTTCTAAAGCTAAACCTACTCGACTCCGCATCTCTGCTGCAGCTGCATTCGTAAATGTCACAACAAGCAATGAATCAATATCAACAGGGTTATTTCGATTTAGAAGCTTTTGAATGATTCTTTCAACTAATACGGCTGTTTTTCCGGAACCAGCCGCTGCTGCTACAAGGATATCGGCACCATCTGTATAAATTGCTTCTTCTTGTTCTTTTGTCCAACTAACCATCGTTTTCCACCTCCACCCTTATTTTTTCTAAAACTTCTTTATCTTTCATACTCTTCAATTTACGGTAATCATTTTCTTCTAATATCGGATCAAATTGGCATACAGAACGAAAAGGACAATAGGTGCATGCAATTTGATTTTTATTTTCATATGGATTTAAATGAACTTTACCAGAAGTAATGTCCAAACCAGCACGCTCCATCAAATGATGGATATGGGATTGTAACTGATCAAATGTTTCTTTTCCAGCAATACTAGAATTGCTTTTAAATTCTCCATTCTTTTTAAGTCCTGCTGGTACAATATGACTCATATTTACAGAGTCAATCGAAGTATCCATTTTCTTTACAATCTCTTCATCAGAAAGTAATAAGCCTTTCATTTTATACTTCTTGAAAATTTCCTCATCAATTTTCTCTGAATCTAATTTTACATCTTTTGAAATCATGGGATTGTGTACATGAAAATACAGTACCCCAGCAGGAGTTGCTTTTTGCTTCAACCATCGTTCTGAATGTGTAAGAACTACATCTAAATAAGTGAGCATTTGTAATGCCAAACCATAATATACTTCGATTAAGTCGAGTCCCCTTGAACTAGATTTATAATCAATGATTCGTAAATATAAGTCATCTATGTTCGTAGCTTTATCTACTCGATCGATTCGACCCCGCAGCAATAATTTGTATCCATTAGGAAGATTCATCGTTAATGGTGGAAGGTCTTCATCAACACCAAAACCTAACTCTAAACCAACCGGGGAAAAATGACTAAGGCGGGCTTGCTCACTTAAAATGTAAGTTGCTCTCGCAATAATTTCCTCAAGCTTTTGACTAATATATTTATGTCTATTAGAACTGTGTAAGATTTGATGTTGCAATATCGGCGCTAAATTCCCCACTGCCCTCTTCGCATACGTATTTGCATCCGTCTGATTAATAGTAGAGTAATCCTTGCCTTCTTTTTGAATCCATTCCGTAATTATTTTAATCGCCTCATGGAAAAGCATTCCAATATCTGGAGCATCTAACTTGTACGTTTGCCGCTCATCTAGTTTTAAACTATATTTTGCAAAATGCTGATAAGAGCACCTGAAATAGGATTCGAATCTACTTACACTTGCATGAATTTCTTTCGGGTATAATTGTTTAACTGTCTCCTCGTCTAAATCTTTCGGTTCATTTTGATAATAGAGACTTTGTAAAACTTTATAGGTCGTACTATTTTTAGATTGGTTTTTCACATACCAATTGAAAACCTCCCACCAAATTGGTTGAATCAGATAACCTTTTTGGTGACGTGATAGTTGGGCAGTAAGAGCTGACCTTGTTTTCACAGGTGATGTTACAAAGCGTTCGGCTTCGAATAAATCATCTGGATCTTGGAGCAATAACCGATCCTTACATGTAGGAAATAAATCTTCTAACCGTTTCAATAATTGTGAAGGCATTTTTCCTTTTCCTTCTTCGTCACTTAAAGGATAGCTAACCCAAAGACGATCTTTCGCGGCCGTGAATGCTAAATACATATAAAACCAATCATCAAGGAGTTGACGTTTACTACTGTCTGCAAGTTGGATTCCTTGTGAAGCTAACATTTCCCTCTCCTCTTCACTGATCATTCCATCTGCAGGCGGCTTCATTGGCCATACTCCATCATTTACTCCTAATAAGAAAGAGCATTTAATCCCACTCATCCGAGAACGGTCAATCGTACCGACAATGACATGATCAATGCTTGGTGGAACATGGGAGAATGTCAATGTCTCAAACCCAGCATCAAGGGCTGAGCTAAATATGGACAATGTCATTTCTTCTTCTCCAGCCATCTCTACCATTTCATCGAATAATTGAACAACAGCATTCCATACTTGTTCCTGCTCCCGACCCTTTTCTAGTAAACCTTCCTCATCATAATACGTTCGCATTTTCTCCAAACGTAATGGTACCCCTAATCTTTCTAACAACAAATAAATCGTTTCGCAAAACTCCACCACTGTCTTTGCTTGACGGATATCTTCATCAAATGGCTTCAAAGCGTGAACAACTTGGGCACGATAGCGATTAATTCTTGTTTGTATTTCTTTTTCGTGGTTTGTTTGTGCAGCTTGATCAAACCCTCGGAATCGTTGAAACTTCCATTCTTTTTCGCTAAACCAACGATCTCTAGAACGGATACCATATTCTAGTACATAATTTTCTAATTCATCTATTGCATCATTAGTCAGCGGATACTCTTGGTCTGACTTCGGAATAAATCCTGTTTTTAAAACACGAAAAATGGCATCATATCTCCAATTCCCCTCCACAATATCTAATGCCGAACGTATAAATTCAATTAATGAATGATTTAACATCGTACGTTTTTCATCAATAAACACAGGGATTCCATGATCGGCAAATATGGTATGAATTAAATCATGATAAACATTGGATTGTCTCATGAATATCGCAATATCTTGAAAACGGTAATTTTCTTCTCTTACTAAACGAAGAACTTCCTGTGCCGCCCCTTCTACCTCTGCCCGAGGGTGAACCGCTTCTGCAATCTGTATATTGGCATTGCCTGCAAAACTTGGAGCAGGTCTCGTGTCAAAGTAATTTTCCAAATGGGCAAAATAAGGTCGATCTTTAAATTTCCCGTTTTCCGGCTCCATTCGAACTACTTCATCAATTGAGATATGATTCTCTGCAGCTATTTGATTTAATACGTGATACGTTTCCGTCGTTTGGTAAAACAAATCCATTTCATTACCCGTTTTCTCCGGATTATCTAGTGTTAATGTAATAGTGACCGAACTACAATTTCTCATTAACTCTTCCACAACGGTTAACTCTTTTGGAGTAAAACTATGAAAACCGTCTATATAGATCTCTGCACCTCGTAATAACGATGATTCCTTTATCTTTTCTGCCAAAATTTGCAGTTGATCTTCACTATCTACGTAATGATCTTTTAATGTAAACACCAATTTTTCATAAACATATAATAAATCCTCTAATTTATTTGTCAGTGCTACTTCCCCAGGTTCTTTATGGACAAATTGATTCATATGTTCAATCTGCGCCCTTAAAACTTCTGGAGTGACTTGATATCGTTTAAATTCAGTAATCATTTGTTCTAGCTGGTTTAAAAATCCTTGCTTTTCCATCGCTTTATGAAAAGTGAACCATTCGCCTTGCTTTTCTTCGATGATTTTACGGAGCATCATTTGAATACCAACGGAACTGATAAACTGTTTGGTTGCTCCTCCCGTTTCTTGCAAAATGCGCCAAGCAAGTCTTGAAAAACTTACCACTTGAGCTCGAATGCTTCCTGTTAATTCTTTATCATGAAATAAAGCATATTCCTGTTGAAAGGTCATCTGATCTGGAACGATGTATAGAAGTGGTTTTCCTAATGGATTTTCTAATTGTTTTTCTTTTATTTCATCCATGACTCTTCCACTTTTCCCAGTTCCTGACCTACCTATAATAAATCGGAGTCCCATATTTCTCCTCCATTCGTTAATAAAACTTGGCATCCCCCTATAGCTCGGCGGATGCCTTAATTGCATTTAGGTATATCTTTACGGTGCTATATATAATAAAGCTCCTACCTTTTCTATTTTACCAAAGATAGAAGCTCACTTATAGTTTATCATTCTGTCAGTTATTTCTTGCCGCCCGTTTTTCTAGCCGCTTTTCGACGACCTTCCCAATAATCCAGAACAAGCCAATAATGATTAATACAATAATGGTCTTCATCGGTTTTTCTGCAAACTCCATGATGCTTGAACCGACATAAGATATAGAAAAAATCATAACAGATTTCCCAAGAAGAACCGCTAATGCAAATTGTTGAATGCTAATTTTCGATAATCCAGCTACAACATTAATAATAGAGGATGGAGAAAACGGGAAGGCAAGTAAAACAAATAATGGTCCAAAACCGTGCTTGTCTACCCATGATGTAACCGCAGTTACTTGTTTATTCTTCCTTATTTTCTTTACCCATTTTCTATTTCTTACTTGCCTTATAATAATAAAAACAACCACTGCACCAGAACTAGCACCAAGCCAGGATAATAAAAAACCCTCAAATAACCCATATGCTGCAGCATTTGTTAAGACAAATACAATCAATGGTAAAAAAGGTAAAAATGCTTCGATAAAGGGAAGAACAAAGCCGGGAACTGGACCTAATCCTTCATATTGATCCAGTAATCGCATAATAAAATCTTCGGTTCCTTCTTTTTGGAGCACCGTTTGCCAATTGGAAAAGCTAATGTTCATTAACATCAAATTAATACTCCTCATTATGTAAATGTTCTATCTTTCCGAGTGTATTTATTCTCATTCTATCCTAAATGAAGGTACCTGCATACTTTCTAAGTTGAATTAAGCTACTTTCTTTCATTTTACTAAAAAATATTAATTTATGTTGTATTTTAGTTTGATTTTATCATATAATAAGAATAAACACAGAACACTTGTTCTTTAACGGAGGAGTTCATATGCGATATCTTCATGATGATGAACTACAAATTGCAACAAGATTCTTATTTCTCTCCATGGCAATCGTCGTATTGAATCAAGATATGAACCATATTAAAGATGGTAAGTTTAAAATTAATGAGCCCTATCTTGACCTTATAGAGAGAATGACATTGCTTGCGAGAAAAGAACGTAGAAAGCTTCGCAAAATCATGCAAGACAAAAAAATGCAAATTATCCATTTAAATAAAAATGACTCATTTTCTTCTTTTCTTTTCCTTTGCCAAGGAAGAGAAGAAAAAAGAAATTATTTTAACCCTGCTATTCGTAAGAAAGTGGAAGAAGTTATTCGAAGTTTAATGGGAAAGGCTCTGCTATCATTTCAGGACTCTGCTGTTGTAAATAATTAAGTCGCTTATCAAGTAGAAAACGAAACTGTGCCGTTCGTTGTACTTGATTCAGCATCGTTCTGATGGATACATCTAATATTAACTTTTTTCCATTTTTAAAAAGAATCTTAGTTTTACGTTCTGTCACCTTACTTATTTTGTCAATATGAGAATGGGAAATCCAAGAACATTTGGGGTTTTTAGGTGATGTCGTGGGAAAAAAATACATACCGCTAGAAGGGTCGATGGATATTGGAATTTTACTAGTAAAGCCAGAAATGTTCCTGGCTCCATCTTGCCTGCCTCTTAGACTCGACCCGAAATATTTGCAGGCAGAATTGATAATTTGATAAGGAGTAACATCAACAATATATTCTTCATCTTCTTCCATGATTCTAGTAATAATTCCATTATGATCATTCTGTTCCGCGACAATTGCCAATGTAAGAGGGCTTATTTCAAAAATTGAGGTATCTTGTTCTTCTAACATAATAACCTTCCTTTCCATTAGAAAACGAAAAGAAAGTAGCTTACTACTAATTTAACAAATTTTGTCTAAAAATGGTAGTAAAAAATTAGAAAACTTGACATTTTCAAGAACAAAGGCGTAAGCGCCCGTTTAGTGACGTATAGACTGGACTGAGCCGTAGGAGATAAAGGAAACACGGAGAGCGTAAGCGAGCCGATGTTGACTTATCGTACGGAGGTGAAGGAAGTCTACTAGTCACTGGGCGCTGGAGCCGGACGTGGCCTCTTCTGAATAATCATCCACATGCAGCAAATTTTATAACTTCCTAACAACTAAAAAACAGCCCACAAAACGTGAGCTGTTTTAATTTTTTAATATAATAAGCTTAAAAAATCTTCCTTAGAGATTTTACCCAAATAATGTGGAACGTCTACTTCTTCTAATGCATTCTCAATTGCTTGACGTTCGTGACGAATTCCTATTAATTTTTCTTCTAATTCCTTTATGTCCCCGATTCCAAAGAAGTCTCCATAAATTTTGCAGTTTTTAATTATCCCTTTTTGGACATCAAGACGAACGTCTACTAATCCTGCAGGGAATTTATGAGATTCTTGAACATTATAAGATGGGGATTTTCCATAATTCCATTCCCATTTTTGATATCTATTTTTAGAAATTTCATGAATTCTTTCCCAATCTTCTTCTGTGAGTTCATACTGAGGCACATCTTTCACATCATCTACTTCAAAAACATTTTTTAAGATTATTTCTTTAAATTCTTCCATTGAAATTTTTTCATCTAAGAATTCCGAAATAGTTGCAACTCGACTGCGAATGGATTTAATACCTTTGGATTCAATTTTTTCCTTTTTCACTTTTAATGCTTTCGTTAATTCTTCTACTTCAGAATCTAGCATTAATGTTCCATGACTAAACATCCGTCCTCTGGTTGAGAACATAGCATTACCAGATATTTTTCGTCCATTGACTGCAACATCGTTTCGCCCTTGTAGTTCTGCTGGCACACCCATATCATTTAACACTTTTATAATCGGTTTTAGGAATTTAGCAAAGTTTTGAAAACTTTCTCCATCATCTTTCGTAATAAAGCTAAAGTTTATATTTTGCTCATCATGGTAAACTGCCCCTCCACCAGATAAACGACGAACCACTTTAATACCTTTTTCATCAATATAATCTGTGTTTATTTCTTCAATCGTATTTTGGTTTCTACCAATGATAATAGACGGTTGATTAATATAGAAAAGTAAATATGTATCCTTTTCGCCAAAATTTTCAAGGATATATTCCTCGATAGCTAAATTAATCATTGGATCTGTAATACCTTTGTTGTCGATAAACTTCATAACCTATCATCTCCTATAAGAGGTTGTTCAAAAAAGTCCGGTGAAAATGACACTTCGCATTTCTTCGTTGGCTTGCTTTTCCGTTCCTCACGTATTAATTGCATACGTTCCGGTACTCAAAGCTACGCCGCCTCGAACTGCTTGGTCCTTTTCATCCTCCTTTTTGAACACACACTATAATTATCCTACTTCATTATTTTAACAAATTGAATCACAATTCAAAGAAAAATGCCCTAAATTACCTATTCCAAATTAACCCTTCTTTTGCCAGTTGAACTTCTCCGGGAAAATGTTGCTTTGCTTCTTTAATTAATTTTTCCCTCTCCCCATATTGAGGCAAATGAGATAATAATAGTTGTTTGACATTAGCCATTGCAGCAATTCGACCAGCTTCCTCGCTATTCATATGACCGGCGTTTGAACCGTCACTACCCGCATAATAGTTACAGTCCGTTATAAGCAAGTCTGCACCTTCAGCGAAAGCCCCCCATTCTTCTTGATAACTAGAATCAGCGGTGTATACTACAACAGATTCACCATCTGTAATTCTCATCCCAAAACATGGCACAGGATGTTTGGTTCTTAGGAATGTGATCGTAAAAGGACCAATTTGCAATGCTTCATCAGGACTGTAAGCCATTCCCTTCGTATATGTATGGGAGAGGGCTTGAAAACCATCGCTATCTTCGGCATGTCCATAAATAGGTAAAACTGTATCATTTCCTGTTACATAATACTCAATTAATTTTGCATATTGTAATACACCAATATCAGCGACATGATCATGATGATAATGGGAAACAATCACAGCATCAAGGTCTGCGATATGCTTATATTTTTGCAATTTCGATAAGGAACCACTACCAACATCCATTAATAGTGAATACCCATCCTTCTCCAACAAATAAGCAGAAGTTGCACCATCTACGGCTGGATAACCGCCCCAAAAGCCAATTACAGTAAGCTTCATCAAAACACTCCTTCATTTTTTAAAAATGTTATAAAACAGCATTGACAATTTTAACCCTGTTGTAATACAATAATAGTACAATAACAAAAGGGGGAAATAAAAACATGATGAACGTAATTGAGTTTTTCAAAAACCTACCTAAAAAACAATGTAAGCAGTGTGGTGGAGACATCCACGAAAAGGCAGATTGCTATGGTAATATCTGTGACGAATGTGACCACCCAGCAAGATAATCCAATATCGCTCTTTTTTTATACCACTGCTGTTATACAACATAATAAAAAAACAACACCTAACATACAACACAATCTAAGTATTTACTAAGGGGGAAAGTTATCATGATGAATATAATCGAATTCTTTAAAAATCTTCCTAAAAAGCAATGCCACGTTTGCGGAGGGGAAATCCACGAAAAAGCCGATTGTTATGGTAATATTTGTGACGAATGCGATCATCCGGCTAGATAATAAATATTAAGTATTTTTCTCGTTATAACAGAATCACGATATATTTATTCCACCTCAAGCTTTCGGGGAACAAAAAGATAGGTGGGAGATCAACTGCCCGTAAAGGTTCGCCATCAGTGGAGGATGATGGAATTTCCCCACTGATGGAAGTCTTCTTTATCAATCTCATCTTCCTAATGATTCAAAATGGATACAGCTGCATTGCAGTTGTATTTTTTATTTAAGACAACTTGTATTAGCTATTAGGTTGATAAGTGCTATTGTAGCCAAATTGCCTTTTAAAATAGCGTTGATTAAAATAATCAACGCCACTCGTTACGCTAAGTTATTTAAAACTTCATGTGCAATGTTTTCCCCACTTGCAATACAATCAGGAATTCCTGAACCATCATACGAACTACCAATTAAATAAACGCCTGGTAATTGTTCGGCTATATTTTCTTTGACTTTCTTTATTCTGTCCAAGTGGCCTACTGTATATTGTGGACGGGAATCTTTCCACCGAGTGACAATAGTAAATTCAGGTTTTCCCTTAATTTTCATCACTTGTTTTAAATCATTTATTACTATTTCCGTTATTTCTTCATCTGATAAATCCACAATCCCTTGATCAGTCGGTTTTCCAACATAACACCGCAATAACACTTTGCCTTTTGGTGTTGTTGTTGGCCATTTTTTATTAGTCCATGTACATGCCGTAATTCGGTATTTATTACTGTTACGGGCAACTTGAAAACCTGTTCCTTCTACCTTGTTCTTAATAGCTTTTTCATCAAATGCCATAACTACATTCGCTGAGGATGTAAGTGGAATCTCTTGTAACGTCTTAAAGAATTCAAATTGGCTAAATATTTTAGGTACAACATCATGCTGTGTTGCCATAATAACAGTATCCGCTTTTATTACGTCACCATTACTTAATAATATATGGTAACCGTGTTCTTTCTTTTCAATATGATCTACCGATTTTTGCATGGAAATAGATTCTTTATCTATTTCTTCTACTAAACGGTGAATTAAAGTCTCCAAACCATTCTCAAATGAAAAAAATGCCCCTTTTTGCTTTTTATTTTTCTTTTTGGTACTAGGCATTGTTTTTTGTAGACCTTTCATCACACTTCCGTATTTTTGTTCTAATTGATAAAACAGAGGGTAAGTGGCATTAATACTCATTTCGTCAATATCTCCGGAATGAATACCAGATAAAAGTGGAGAGATTTGCATATCCACAGTCTCATTTCCAAAACGAGCACGTAAAAATTTGCCTAATGATTGGTCTCCATCATTATTACTTTTTGGTAAAACAAGATCATTTAGTGCCCTAATCTTACCTTTCCAGGAAAGGAGACTGGATGACATCAAAGCACCTTTGTCTTTAGGTACACCCATATACGTTCCTTTTGGTAAAGGATGTAATTTATTCTGTGCTAAAATATAGGACTGTCCAGTTGCATTATGTATCATTTCATCTTCTAGACCAAGTTCCTTCACAAGCTTAATTGCGGAAGGTTTTCTTTCTAGTAAAGAATCCGGTCCTTTTTCAATTGTAAATCCATCGCGTTTTATTGTTTGTATTTTTCCACCTAGACGATAACTTGCTTCGATTAATTTAAATGTATAAGGAAGAGACTTTGATTGGATTAACTTTTTTAAATAGTAGGCAGCGGAAAGACCTGTAATTCCGCCACCTACAATGACTATATTTTTCTTTTCCATTATGCTTCACTCTTCGTAGTATTTAATACAACGTCAGCAAGTGTCTCAATGAACAATGGATGGACATTCGGCATTTCTGGACGATAATAATTCGCATTTAGTTCGTCGCAAACTACTTTGCATTCATAATCATTATCATATAAAACTTCCAAATGATCCGCTACAAATCCAACTGGTGCGTAAACAAAGGAACGATATCCTTTTTGTTCAAATAAATCACGAGTTAGATCTTGTACGTCTGGTCCTAGCCAAGGATCGGGAGTATTTCCTTCACTTTGCCAACCTAATTCATAATTTTCGATTCCAGCTTCTTTCGCTATAAGATCAGCAGTCTCTTTTAACTGGTTCGGATATGGGTCTCCATTTTGTAAAATTTTCTCTGGTAAGCTATGTGCAGAAACAATTAATACAGCTTTATTACGTTCTTCGTCACTCATTTTATTAAAGATAGTTTTGACACCATCTGCCCAGAATTTAATAAAGCCTTCTTCGGTATACCAGCTCTGTACAGATTTAATAGAAATTCCGTGTTTTTCACATTCGCTTTGCGCACGATCATTATAAGATTTCACACTAAATGTAGAATAATGAGGTGCTAATACAAGGGAAACAGCCTCCGTAATTCCGTCTTTTGCCATTTCTTTCACGGTATCTTCAATAAATGGATGAATATGTTTCAAGCCAATATAAGCCTTAAATTCATATTCATCTTGAATAGAATTTAATTGTTCTTCTAGTGCTTTCGTTTGGTCTTTTGTAATTTTAGCTAATGGAGAAGTCCCGCCAATTGCTTTATAACGATCTTTTAAATCTTGCAATGCCTCAGGTTCTGGCTTTCTACCATGACGGATATGTGTATAATATGGTTCGATATCCTCTTCTTTATATGGAGTTCCATATGCCATTACTAGTAGTCCAATTTGTTTCTTACTCATTTGTTCGCGTCCTTTCGTGTCTATTTCCTTGAGTATTCATGAATTAAAGCTGTCAATTTCTTCAATGTTTCAGGTTTAATTTCTGGAGTCACTCCATGTCCTAAATTAAAGACGTGATTTCCATACTCTTTACCTTCGTCTAAAATAGCTTTTGTCCTATTTTCTATTGTTTCCCATTCTGTAAGTAAAATCATAGGATCAAGATTTCCTTGTAGAACCTTCGTAACGCCCATTTCTCGCGCTTCTTTAATAGAAGTTCTCCAATCCAACCCGATAACATCAACCGGTAAGTCATTCCACTCTAATAATAAATGACGAGCACCAACACCAAAATAAATTAACGGTACATCTTGGTTACGTAATTCCGAAAAAATTCTTGTCATCACAGGCTTAATGAATACACGGTAATCTGGTGCATTAAGTGCCCCTACCCATGAGTCAAAAATTTGAATTGCCTTTGCACCAGCTTCAACTTGTGCTTCCACATAGGAAATAATCATATCAGCTAATTTATCCATTAAAGCAAACCATGTGGATGGTTCACGATACATTAATGCCTTTGTCTTATTATAGTTTTTTGAAGGACCTCCCTCAATCATATAACTAGCAAGCGTAAATGGCGCACCACTAAACCCAATCAAAGGTACTTCTAATTGTTCTTCCGTTAACAATTTGATCGTATCTAATACATATGGAACGTCACGGGATGGATTGATTTCACCTAGGCTTTCCACATCTTGGAAGTTGTTTATCGGATTATCAATAACAGGTCCAACGCCCGCTTTTATTTCCACTTCAATACCAATGTAAGGAAGTGGTGTCATGATATCTTTATATAAGATAGCAGCATCAACCCCATAATTTTCTACTGGTAAACGCGTTACATATGCGCATAATTCTGGTTGATGAGTGATTTCAAATAAAGAATACTTTTTCTTTAGTTCTCGATATTCTGGTTGTGATCTACCTGCTTGTCTCATAAACCAGCCAGGAGTATAATCCGTTTCTTCCCCGTTATATGCTTTAATAATAGTATCATTGATTTTTTTCGACATTTTTTTCATCCTTTAACCGTTTCTTCTATCCCTACTATAAAGATTTGCGTAACAAAAGTGTAGTAAAATCCACTTTTGTCACTAATTTGACTCAATTACACGATGATATGAAAACATTTTACCATGATAAAGAAGACTTTCATCGGCGGGGTTTTTCTTCATCCCCTACTGACGGCCGCACCTATCGGACTTTTACAGGCAGTTGATCTCTCAACTACCTTCTTTGTTCCCTAGAAGGCTTGAGGTAGGATAAATTTACCGTATCAGACCTTACGCCTTCCAATTTTGTAAGTGGATCATAAGGAACAACATAATAGTTATTGGAATGGAATAAATTAAAATTTATATAAAATTCATCCTTTCCTGTAACTTCTCCAACCCGTTCATCGATTCCATCTTTTTCACGATAGATACGATAAACTACACGTTTATCCTTAGACCCATTCCATGAAATTTTTCCTCTGACGAAAGAAACTCCTCCGAATTCGAGTTCAGCGCGAATATTCTCAATTTCAGGTAATACAATTGGTTCAGGTAAGTCTTTCACATTACTAGGTTTGATGAAGTCCTTGGATAATGAATGTTCTTTATCCATTTCCGTTAGTATCGATTTAGTAAGAGCAGTAGGATAAGTACTGCCACCTGTAAGATAATGATTTTCATCCGATTGATCATACCCCATCCATAATACACTTACATATTCTGGTGTATATCCTACAAACCATGCATCTTTTGTTTGTCCTTCGACGTGAGGATGTTCCGTGGTTCCCGTTTTTCCTGCTAAGGCCTTCTTATATTCCCCTGCACTTCCTGTCCCCTTCTTCACTGTAGTAGATAAAATTTTTGTCATATCCCATGCGACCTGAGGACTGAAAACCTTAGTTTTTCGGGATTCTGCCTCATAAACCACTTTATCATATCGATCATAAATCCGATCAATCGTATATGATTTCACCATTTTTCCCTCATTAGCAAAGGCACTATACCCTTCCATCAACTGAATTGGGGTAACTCCACGAGTTAATCCACCTAAAGCAATTGCAAGTCCTTTATCATCATTATCTAGTTGTATTCCCATTTTTTCTAAATACGTTTTAGAATAGTCTACCCCTATTTCATTCAATAACCACACAGCAGAAGTGTTTTTGGATTGAACGATTGCTTCATAAACCGTAGTTATATTCGCGTACGTATCATCTGCATTTGAAACCTCGTAATCATGAATATCCATTTGTTGATCGGGAATAAGTGTAAATGCTGAATATGCATCTTCTTTCATCATAGCAGGACCATATACTGCTAAAGGTTTGAATGTCGAACCTGGTTGTCTCTTCACTAACACGCGATCTAAATTACCAAACTGATAATTTCTTCCCCCTAAAGTCGCGACAATTTTCCCGCTTTTCGCCTCCATCATGACAAATGTTCCTTCCACCTCATCATTGTTTCCCGGGAAATAATCACTATCTTGGAACTTTTTGTAAGCAACCTTCTGTATATTATTGTCTAAATTAACAACAATCCGGTAACCTCCCCTCTCTAAATCATCCAAGGACAATTTATATTTTTCTTCAGCTTCTTTTACTACTAGATCCATATAAGAATCATTCCATGGTTTTTCTTTTTCCTTTTGCAAATTTAGATCAAGGGCTGTACTTTGTTCTTTTAATCTTACTTCATGAGAAATCTTTCCTGCATCTTCCATGGACTGTAAAACGATATTTCTTCGTTTCAAGGCCTTATCGGGATAATCGATTGGGGAATAACCATTTGGAGCTTTTGCAAGACCTGCTAACATAGCACCTTCTGCAATGGTTAAATCGGAAACAGATTTAGAGAAAAAGAAATGAGAAGCAGTTTCTAATCCATATACCCCCTTTCCAAAGTAGAGTTGGTTCAAATATAATTCTAATAGTTCATCCTTTGTAAACTGCTGCTCTAAATAAATAGCGGCCATTACTTCTTTAGCTTTTCTAGACCATGTTTTATCATTATATAAAAAGAGATTTTTCGCTAATTGTTGGGTTAAAGTGCTTGCCCCTTCTACCTTTCCCATAGCAAGAATATCTTTGTAAACAGCACGTATAACAGATTTGAGATCCACACCAAAATGGTCGTAGAAACGTCTATCTTCAATCGAAATAAATGCATCTTTTACATGTTCAGGTATCTCATCAATAGATATGTAGTTTCTATTCTCATTATAGAGTTTGCCTATTATTTCACCATTAGTCGTTTCAATTGTAGTAGTCCCATCTAAACTTAATTTTTCTTTGTCAACAACTAAACTTCCACCAACCCAAATGGCCCCATAACCAATGAAGCAAAATAATAAAATACTAATAAGAAAAATGAAATACCTTTTCAATTTTCTTATTAACCGATGTCGTATTGATAATTGTTCCTTCTTATTATTCTGCATCGATTCACCTCTGTAATGATACTCACCTAATTATACGACAAATTCCGCAATCAGAAAAGCAAAATAAATTATTTATTAGTTAATAATAATTATAAATTACAAACTCCCTGTGAATGATTTTTCTCACCTAAACTGGAAGCAAGACTCCCCTCTTAAGCTTCTTGAAAATCAAAAAGGTTGGTGGAGACCAACTGCACTTATGGGCGATAAATGCAACTAACCATCATGGGGGGATGAAGAGAACCCCCACTGTTGGAAGTATTCTTTATATTTAGTAGTATATACATAACTGAAACTTATATTTTTTCTATTCGGGTAATATAATAAGAAGAGAAAGGGTGGTACGATGAGGGCCCATATGACAAATGGTACGTTAGATTTTCTACTTAAACTAGAAGAAAAGCACCCCAACATTTCATTTCACTTTATGACTAGTAATAGTGGAGCATTAGCATACTATGAGAACAGTGATAAGAAGGTATTCAGTGCTGGTAGAACGTATGAAATAGTTAAACAATCCGGTAATTTTATTAAAAAAGCCTATATTGTTATGAATACCATTACTGTATATGAAGAAGATCAAAACGTATTTGAGGATCGAATAAAAAATAGACTAGTGAATAAAATAGATGACTGCCACGCTTACCGTTTTCTAAAACCGGTAAAAGGTAATAAATTTGTTATTCTAACCGTTTGGAAGTCCGTTGAAAACTATAATAACTGGAAAAAATCTCAACGATTTCAAGATGCACAAAAAATATTGCACGCAGAAACACCTGCTTACCCTAGCGATTTACCGTTTACTACTTCCTATTTTCTTTATGAAAAAGAAGGAGCTAACTAGTTTTTTATCTAGTTAGCTCTTTCCGTAGTAAGACGTCCAGCTCCAGCGCCCAGCGACTAGCGAGACTTCCTTCACCTCCGTGCGATAAGTCAACATCGACTCACTCCGTTCGTCGTGTTTCCTTTATCTCCTGCGGCTCAGTCCAGTCCGTACGTCGCTAACCGGGCGCTTACGCTTTTGTTTGCCTATTTAAGTACATATTCATCAAAAAATTTCTGGAATTCTTCTTCTGATTGTTGACCTACAATTCTTGCTTCTTCTTTCCCATCTTTAAAATGAATTAATGTTGGAGTACTTTCAATAGCGTAAGGCTCACCCTCTTCAGGAAACTCTAGAAGATTGAGCATCTTCATATCGACACCGTTTTCTTCAGCAAGCGGAACTAGGTATGGTGTCGTATTTTGGCAATACGAACATGTCGGACTAAAGAAATATACGGTCACGTCTTCACCATTTTTCAACTTTGACTCCAGCTCATCTGGCAAAATTTGATTTTGATAATTTGGATCATCTAGCTGATCAATAGTTGCTTGATCTAAATCACTCGTTCCATAAGGATTATCTGAACCATTCGTTTTTTGGTTATTTTGATACTGGACAACGAAAAACAAAGCAATAATTAAAACCACAATAACCCCAATGATTGCTATCATTTTTTTACCCATTATTTACTTCCTCCTTTACTACTTTCCATAAAAATATACTTAAAACAAATATAACAGTAAAAGCGACAAATGCTAAAAATGGTATGGTAATAAAACCAAAATAATTCACATATATTGCATTACAAGGAACGCCCCCAGCACATGACCCTCCCATTTCTTGCATTGCTGGTACTTTTTGAACAAGATAATGATAGAAAGAAACAACGATACCGACTCCACTTAAAATAATACCAGACACAATACTATTAATTTCTTTCTTGATTGCAGCAACACCATAAATAACAACTAATGGGTACATCAAAATTCGTTGATACCAACATAATTCACATGGTATGTATCCCATTACTTCAGAATAAAACAAACTCCCTGCCATTGCGATAAAGGCCTGGGTCCATGCTAACATTAATAAATTTTCAGCTTTTTTGGATAGTTTTCCCATATAATATACCCTTTCATGGTTTACTTTTCTCTAAAAACTAATTATACATGGTTGGTTTCCTATCTGCCTAAAAAAAACTATGACAACTTTATGACTCTTTTGGAAAAAGTTTTTCATATAGATAAATGTAGCAGATCAATAGAATAAATCCTATACCAAACCCTGCTAATACATCTGTTAAATAATGTGCATTAATAATGAACCTACTAATTCCAATTAGAAATACAAGAAGAGATAAGCTAACTTGGATAATTATTGATATACTATGTACTTTCACTTTTCTTGTAATAAAAAATGCTAGTAAACCGTAGCAAACCATCGAAATCATGGCATGACCTGATGGAAAACTTCCTCCTACCGCATTAGCTGCTACTATAATACTAGGCCTTTCGCGAGGGATAATATCTTTGATAAATCCATTTATAAAATAGGAAAAAAGTGTCCCTCCCGCAAATATAAAAGGAGGAAGCAAATGTTTATATATCAAGGCCAAAATTACCGACGCTATTAGAACAAAAGGAATTAAAAATTGTCTTGAACCCAACTGAGTAATGGCAAACGCAAAATAGTATAAAGGTGTACCTGCATACCCTTCTACTAATTTAATTGTCCACTGATCCACTAATGGAACGTAGCCATTCCTAATTTGAAATATCCAAACCGAGATTGGTATGAATATAATGATGGTTAGCAATATCATTAGATTTCTTTTTCGCAATAATGTTAACCCCTTTTTGTATGTAATGTTTAAAATAATCGTGATGTGGTATACAGGTAGTATAACAAAAATATAAAGGTAGGGATAATCATGGAAAAAGAAATGAAGCAATTAATAGATGGACTAAACGAAGACCTATCTCATGAATACGGTGCAGCTATCCAATATACTTATAGTGCTTCCGTTGTATCCGGACTTTACCGTTCTGCTCTTAAACCATTTTTTGAAGAAGAGATTACAGATGAGTTAGGACATGCATTGTATCTTTCTGAAAAAATCAAATCACTTGGCGGAACACCAACAACTAGCGCTGCAGAAGTTCCACAGCCTACTGATGTTAAAGACTTACTAGAGGCGACTCTAAAAGCTGAATCTGATACCATTAAACGATATGAAACAAGAAAACAACAGGCAGAAAATCTAGGATTAACAGAACTTGTTGTAAAATTAGAAGATTTAATTTCGGATGAAACCAATCATAAAGAAGAAATCGAACGGTTATTAGAAGATCCAAGATTTAATTCATGAAATAGCTATAAAGAAGACTTCTATCAATCGGGGGTTTCTATCTTCCAAAAATAAATCAGTGGAGCTTATTATTCCACTGATTATTTTTGTTTTATTCTAATTTAGATTTCACATACCCACTAATAAATACGAAACTAAACAATAACCCACCAATTAAAGCAATCACAAATCCTAAATATTCTTGTGTTAATACAATAACAAGAGCAAAAAGAATCGTTTGAACAATACTTAATTGATATAAAATTTTCATGACGGCTCTTTTGCGCTCACTCATTTCAACAGGATACAAATCTAACCATATATTCACTCGATGGTGATGATACAATGTCATCATTTGGAATGTACTTAAATATAAAAATAGGATGCTAAGAATAACCTTTAACCACATATTTGGGACAAAGAAAATGAATAATCCTCCAATTACGAGTAAACGGAAATACATCCCTATGTACTCTCCACTACGTACAAAAGTGATACGGTATAAGTAGTCATAACTATTTTTATTATGAAATGGAACAGAATTTGTAACCAATCGAACGAGCCACTGACGTTTTTTAACACGTACCTTTAAATGTGGCACATCTGCAAACATATTAGCAAAACGATAAAATGCCTGTAAGCGATGTTGGTCTTTTTCGATTAATAATTCCCAGTTAATCCCTATTTGCTTTTTGGAATAATAATAATCGTAGAGAAAGATGATAACAAAAATAAACGTCGTAATCCCTGCAAACATAACATCGCCACGTATTACAAAATAAAAAATGGTTATGTTTAATATGATACGGACGAAAGCATCCAATAATCGTATATTTTTATCTCTAACTTTTAGCATCCACCAATTTGCAAAAAGATTGCCTATTTTTATAATAAGTAAAACGAGTAAAGTAAGTAGATAAATACTTCCAGTACGTTCCGGATAAGAAGCAAAAAATAAAGGACCTAAAGCAGCTGCTATAAGTAAAATTAAATATAGTTGAATCACGAAACTATAAATTAAAGTATTACGAAAATAAGCACTCATCTTATCTTCTGCAGTAATGATAAAAACAAGATCAGGTTCCTTTAATAACGTTCGTACAGGACTATAGCTAGCAACTAAACCAAATAAAACTCCAATAACCAGAGCAGTTGGAAAGTTAGACGGTAAATCATCTAAAGCCTGCCGATAATAGACAGCTAAAGTAGAAATTAAAAAGAAAAGCACAATAACCATATGTCCATTTAAAATATAGCGTAAATATCTCCCTAATTCCTTTATATGGGCAGATAAACGCCTTTTATAAAACAAATGGGAATCAAACATGGCTATCTTCCTTTGTTAATTGAACATATAAATCATCTAAAGTTGCTTGAGGCATATTGAAATCGTCTCTTAACTCGTCCAATGTACCTAAAGCACGAATCTTACCGTCATGCAAAATAACAAAACGATCACAATACCGTTCAGCAGTTGCTAAAATATGTGTAGACATTAAGACACCTGCACCATTGTTTTTTACATCATTCATTAATTGTAAATAAGACTGTATTCCTAATGGGTCTAGTCCAACGAACGGCTCGTCGACAATATACAATGGAGGATTAATTAAGAATGCACACATAATCATTACTTTTTGACGCATCCCCTTTGAAAAATGAACAGGAAACCAATTTAGCTTTTTTTCCATACGAAATTCCTTTAGTAAAGGATCTAATCGTTCCTTAAAGATATCTTCACTAAGTCCGTATGCCATTGCAGTAAGTTGAAGGTGTTCATATAAAGTCAATTCATCATAAAGGATTGGCATTTCAGGAATATATGCGATTTGCTTTCGATAAGTTGTAGAACTTTCTTTAAATGTTTTTCCATTTACGACGATGTTCCCTTTTTTGGGTTGCATAAGTCCAATTACATGTTTAATGGTTGTACTTTTTCCTGCACCATTTAATCCAATTAACCCAACAATTTCTTTCGGCTTCACATCAAAGGAAATACCATGAAGGACGTTTTTATGTGTATAACCACCATAAAGATTATCAATATGTAAAAGTGAATCCAAATCATTTCCTCCTCTTCATTACCCTTGATTTTATCACGTTTAGCAAGCTTTTCCAAAACAAACTGTCATTAAAATTTCGACACGAAAATAGGGTTTTATTTTTTTAAAGAAATATTTTTAATTTGTTGTATATAAAATAAGAAACAAGTACAGAATAGGTAGTGAAGAAACAGGATGCAGCAAACACTTAACCAAGTGTGAATCACAAATGAGGTGTTAGTGATCGAGTTACTAATATAGATTTTGTGTATATTAAAAAACACAAATGAGGTGTTAGTGAACGATAATCTACTCTGAATTTGAGACTAATTTACACACAAATGAGGTGTTGGTGTTGGCGATTCTAATGTAGAAAACCCTTTTGCCAGATATCGTCTCATTATATGAGGCTTTGACAAAAAGGTTTTTGTAAACAGTTAAATTACGATTTAACAAGTTTACTGTCCCCACTCATTAGGTTTACCATCCTGTTTCTTCAAATAATAGGTCTAGCTCGTATATATACGGGTTGGGCCTATTTCTTTTTCTAAAACACTTTACTTTGTTTCCGCTTCCTATATACAATAGAAGAGGATGTTCAAAAAGTCCGATGAAGGTAGTAATTACTATTAATTAGGAGTGATCAATATGAATCATGAAGATTGTATTTTTTGTAAGATTATAAATGGTGATATTCCGTCTGCAAAAGTTTACGAAGATGAGCATGTGTATGCGTTTTTAGACATTTCTCAAGTTACAAAAGGACATACATTAGTCATTCCAAAAACACATGTCAAAGATATTTTCGAAACACCACCCGAAGTAGCTAAAGAATTGTATGCGCGAATTCCAAAAGTAGCAAATGCTATAAAAGAAACATACCAACCACTTGGATTAAATACGTTAAACAACAACGGAGAAGCTGCTGAACAGTCTGTATTTCATTTACATATCCACCTTATCCCACGATATGGCGAAGGAGACGGCTATACACCAAATTGGACCGTTCACACCGATGACTATACTTCAGAAGATTTACAACAGATTGCTAAAGAAATCGGACAAAACATCCAAAATTAGTCTGAAAAAATAGAAATAAATAAATAGCACTATTTATTTATTTCTATTTTTGTTATAATAGCTGTAAGTTTCCGCAACTGACAACGAGTGTACAGTTGGGAGTAGCTTAGAAAAGCATAGATGAGGAGAGATCAGTATGAATATTCGCATTTTAATTACTTTGTCACTTTTGGTGGGGATTGGTACAGTATTACACGCAGTCGTACCAGGGTTTGTTTTTGGTGTTAAGCCAGATATGTTGTTATCCATGATGTTTTTAGGCGTATTTCTATTCCCTAAAGCAAGATACGTTCTGTTATTGGCATTAGTATCTGGAGTTATTTCTGCTTTAACTACACAAGCACCCGGTGGACAAATTGCAAACATGATTGATAAGCCTTTATCTGCATTTATTGTTTTAGCTCTTTTTGTACTACTACAAAAGAAAGTTCGCAATGCGATCAGTGCACCTATCTTAACTTTCATTGGAACGGTCATTAGTGGTTCCGTATTTGTTGGTGTAGTTGCATTGTTTGCTGGGTTAGGTAATGGAACTTTCTTAGCAATGTTTGTTGGTGCTGTCCTACCCGCTGCTGCAGTAAACACGCTAATCATGGTAGTTATTTACCCTGTTGTCCAATCCATCATGAAACGAACAAAGTTCATCGCAGCAACTTAAACGCAAAGAGGTTCCTCTGGCATCATGCCTGAGGATCTTTTTTTCTAAAAATAGAGATGTATCACTTACAACCAACGCATTACTGTAGTATTATTATGTTATAATATAAAGTGAAAGGAGCGTGTTAACTTTGTCAAGAACGAAATCACTCGTTTTAGGACTCATTGTTGGCGGAGCTGTTAGTGCATCCGTAGCTTTATTAACTACACCTTCATCTGGAAAAGACTTTCGTAATCGTTTTAGAGAACATGATATGAAAGAATTACTTAATAACTTAAAAGAAGATGGATTACGTCTTAAAAGACAAATTACTGAAACTTCAAAGGAAAGTGCTTCCTTAATTAAAGATTTAACCCAAGATATCAAGAAATCAGTAGAAGAATGGAAAGACACGGTAGAGCCTCACCAAGAAAATATTCATAAGTACTTGGAACAAATAGAAAGCAGTTTAAGAGACCTTGAAGAAAAGGTAAAGACTACCACCACAAATTAAACAAAAAGCTGATACATTTTAAACATGTATCAGCTTTTTTATGCCTATTTAATTATTCAATTCCTTCTGTCCACTCAGCTACTTTATCTTGGTTTTCTTCTACCCAAGCTGCTGCTGCATCTTCAGGGCTTTCCCCATTTTGAATAGCTAACATTACTTCTTCCATATCAGAAATATCCCAATGGAAGTTATCCAATACTTGGTAAGCTTCAGATGCATCGTCTTTTAATCCTTCGCGAACAAAGGTATTAATCGTTTCTTCTCCTCCAAAAGTTCCTTCAGGGTCATCTAAATATTTAAGATCATATTTGGAGAATTTCCAGTGTGGAGACCAACCAGTTACAACAATATCTTCTTTGTTTTTAATTGCTTCCCCTAATGCAGTTGCCATTGCACCACTTGAAGAAGTTTGAACTTCCCATCCATCAAGATTATCATAGTCTTCTAATGATTGTTCAGCGGCAGCAACTACACCAGCACCTGCGTCAATACCGGTAATTTTTTTATCAGCTTGATCTTTTAAATCAGCAATAGAATTAACATCTTCCATATATTCAGGAACAACTAAACCTATTTTAGCGCCTTCCAAATTAGGTCCTAAATCTTCCACCTGGTCACCGTATTGGGCGGCTTGTGATTCATGTGTTACTGGCAACCATGCAGAAACCGAAGCATCGGCTTCCCCACTTGCAACTGCTTCCCACATAACGGCATTATCAAGTGGAGTTAATTCAACTTTATAACCTAAATCTTCAAGAACTTTCCCAATAACATTGGAAGACGCGACCTCTGAATCCCATTCTACATAAGCTAAATTCAATTCTTTTTGCTCTTTTGATTTACCGTCAGAAGCAGTATTATCTGATTCTGAGTCATTCGCACCACAACCTGCTGCAACTAATGATAAGGAAAGTCCAGCTACAACACTAAGACGTTTCCAGTTCAGATTAAACATAAATAAAATCTCCCCTTTTTTAAAATTATTATATTTAGACTTTTCAAATTGAAAAGATACCAACTAGACTTATTTTTTCTTGTTCATATTTTGGGTAATACGATCAATGATAATTGCTAAAATAACAATACCTAAACCAGCTACGAAACCAGTACCCACCTCTGCACGTTGAAGAGATGAAAGAACTTCTCTACCAAGACCTTTCGCGCCAATCATAGAAGCAATAACAACCATGGATAGAGCTAGCATTACGGTTTGGTTAATTCCAGCCATAATGGTTGATTTCGCCATGGGTAATTCTACCTTAAATAACTTCTGTGCTCCTGTACTACCAAAAGCATCTGCCGCTTCAACCAGTTCACTGGAAACTTGCCTAATCCCTAGGTTTGTAAATCGAACAGTTGGCGGTGTGGCAAATATTAAAGAAGCAAACACACCTGGAACCATACCAATACTGAAAAATGCTACAGCAGGTATTAAATAAACAAAAGCTGGCATGGTTTGCATAAAGTCTAGAATTGGCGTAATAATGGTATTTGCAATTTTACTTTTAGACATCAATATACCAATTGGAACACCAATAATAACGGATAAGATACTCGCTAACAATACTAGTGTGACAGTATTCATTAAATTTTCCCAATGACCTTGATTATAAATTAACCAAAGACCAACGATGGAAAAAGCTGCAAGACCAAATTTCTTCCCGGAAACAAAGAACGCTAGCACCGCAACGGCAAGGATAAAAATGACAGGTGGAATTGCTAATAGTACATCATCTGTGAAGAATCCCATAAACTCATTTAAATATTTTTTGATCGGTTCGAATAAAAATGCAAATGTTTCTTTCGTTTTATCTGTTACCCATTCCGTACCTTCTGCAATAGGTAATTTTGGTATAAAATCTAATAGACTATTAAGCATTTTCTACATTCACCTCGCCTTCCCCAGCAAGAGCCGCTATAACAGAACCTCTGACAATAACTCCTACTAGTTTCCCTTCTTCCACTACTGTTACTGGTACTTGCGAATCATAAATGATAGAAAATATATCGTGCAATGCCGTATCTTTATTCACTGTCGGCATGTCCGTTTTGATTATTTGTTGTACATCTCTAATGTCTTTCTTACGTGCGTCAGAAGCATCATCTGCAGTAATATATCCTTTTAAATTTCTCTTACCATCTACTACAAAAATACTCGATAAACCTTCTTCCCTCATTCTTTCTAAAGCAACACGTGGTCCATGTTTTTCTACATTAATCGTTTCTGGTCGTTTCATAATGTGTTGAGCACTTAATACTTTAGACTTATCAACATCTTCCACGAATTTTTCAACGTAATCATTTGCCGGATGAACTAATATCTCCTCAGGAGTACCAATTTGTACAATAGAACCATCTTTCATTAATGCAATTCGATCTCCCAAACGTAATGCTTCATCAAGATCATGTGTAATAAAAACAATTGTTTTTTGCATCGTTGTTTGTAGATCTATTAATTCATCCTGCATTTCTTTACGAATTAATGGATCAAGTGCCGAGAAGGCTTCATCCATTAATAATACTTTCGGATCATTTGCTAGTGCCCTGGCCAATCCGACACGTTGTTGCATCCCGCCCGAAAGCTGACCAGGAAATTGTTCTAAATAATTACCAAGCCCGACTAATTCGAGAGCTTCTTTTGCTTTCTTCTCACGTACCTCTTTAGGTACATCTTGGATTTCTAAACCATATTCCGCATTTTTTAATATCGTTCGATGTGGGAACAATCCAAACTTCTGGAAAACCATACTTAGTTTTTCTCTTCTTACTTGACGCAGAGCTGTTTTATCCATTTTAGATAAATCCTCTTCGTCAATAAATATGCTTCCCATCGTTGGTTCAATTAATCGATTAATAAGGCGAACTAATGTTGACTTACCGCTCCCCGATAAACCCATAATTACAAAAATTTCACCTTGTTCTACAGAAAATGAAGCCTGGTTAACCCCAACCGTACATCCTGTTTCTTTCAGAATGGCTTCTTTAGATTTGCCCTCATTCAGTAGTTTTAATGCTTGCTTTGTATTCTTTCCAAATACTTTTGTTAACTTTTCTACTTGGATGATTGACATATCTTTCACCTCTTTCTTTTAATCTATTTAATTAGAAAACTTGGCATTCGCTATTAAGTTGGGCGATGCCTAAGTAACACTTTTACAGGAAGAAAACATATACCTTCCTTTCTGCTAAGCAAAATGTTTACTATTTAGAAACCTGTTTTGACATCAAAAGTTCTAAATAACTGATCATACTATATAACTATACATCTAATTGTTAGTCTTTCACAAACTGTGAATACCGTTGTTTTCGAATATATTTTATGTACAGTTTGAACTGTACAAAGATTAAGTAAGTAATGCTTTGAATTCCTCCTAATCACGTCAAAATACTGCATAACTGTCAATTTTATAAATTTTATTATTTATTGTAGGGTTTTATATAAGAGGGGATTGGTGGTTTAATGGATATTATAAATAATGAAAAAACAGAGCAAATTATTACGGAATTTTCAAAAACTGTTCAATTGTTCGGGTTACATCCATTAGAAGCACGTTTATTTTCATATTTATACCTTTCCGGGAGGGCGCTTACACTTGATGAAATGAGCGAAGCTTTAGGTAAAAGTAAAACTTCTATGAGTACCAATATTCGTAGTTTATTAGATATGAATTTAGTACAACGCGTTTGGAGAAAAGGCGTAAGGAAGGATTTATATAAGGCAAATTCACCATTATTTAAAACATTTATGAACTTTTATATCACGGAATGGGTTAATGCAGCAAAAAGCCAAAAAGAAACATTAGAGGAAATACAAATAATGATAGACAAACAAAATAAAGAACCTTCAACAGATGTGAAGAACGTTTCTAATCGGTTGAAGGAAATTATTGCTTTTCATAGCGAAATTGAATCACTCTATGAGAGAGTGGAGAACAAAAGCGGAAGCGCCCGTTAAGCGACGTACGGACTGCGCCTGGCCATGCCAGGTGGTCCGATGTTGCCGCGCAAAGCGGCGGTTTTAATCGGACATTCCACCGCCGTAGGAGATAAAGGAAACATGCCCCTTCATAGGGGTATGCCGACGTTGGCCGCAAAGGCCGTACTTAGTCGGCCTTCCTTTAGTACTTTGAGTCGATGTTGACTTTCACCACAAGGGTATAAGTGCGACTAAGCCTCTGGTTTCACCATCGGCAAGTCTTCTTTATCGTCCGGAGGTGAGGGAAGTCTCGCTAGTCGCTGGGCGCTGGAGCTGGACGTGGTCTTCCCTTTAACAAGATTTAATAAGCTAAATTTTTATACTTTCGTATCTTTTGAAAAATAGTAATTCTACCTTTTTCGTATTTTCGATTCTCTCGTTATGATATTGGTAAACTCATTCATTAAAGAAGGATAATATCCTTCTTTTTTTAGTGCAGCTATTGTTTCATTTGGGTTGAGTTTTTCATTTAGCATGCCTGCGAATCTTACAAGAAGCGTAGTAAAGTCTATAAGCCCCTCTTCTTTTTGTTGATGGTATGTCTGATTAAGGCCATTTAACAGTTCCATCAAATCATTATACTCTTTTTCCGATATATTATTTTCAATAATTAATCTAATAAATGGATACCTATTAAGATTGATAACCTTTGAAATTAATTGAATATGAAATGAAGAGGTATCACACTTCCCAAACTCCTTCAATATTTTCAACCCCCCATTATATGCATTCCTTCAGAGTTTTATGTTCATTCGTTTTCATATTTAATGTCTTAGAAAACTTGGCATTCGCCAGGTTTTTGGGCGGTTGCCTTAGTTGCACTTATACAGGAAGAAAGTATGATATCTTCCACCTTAGGAAACTCAGCATTTGCTTAGGGCGAATGCCTTAGTTGCGCTTATGTAGACGGGAAAGATTTTTATGCTTTCCCATCTGCCAAAATAACTATTGATTTTTATTTCAAATCGTACTATTATTCATGAAGTAATTTCTTATCAATCTTAGAATTTGAAATAAAAAGTGTCACGTAAAAAGAGGTGTTTAAGTATGAATTGTTGGAAATCCATTAATCCAGATAAAGAAATCGGTAAAACTCGAACGTATTTTATATCTACATTAATTGGTGTTCTTACATTTATCATTTTATATGTTCCGTTTACGATTTATCATGGAACTAACCGAAATCATGAAACTGGTTTTATCCCATTTTTAATATCCGTTTGTTTTTTACCTAGTATTCATTCGTTCATGCATATTTTACCATTAATTCTCTTAAATAAACGAGTCCATATTTATTATAAATTTAAAATGAAAATATTTCCTATTTTTACCTATTATACAAAAAGCCATATAACAAAAAAAGTGTCTTTAATCGTTTTAATTTCACCGACAATTCTCATTACATTTACTGGAATCATTTTGACTTATCTTTTTGCAAAGTATTATTTATATATTTTATTATTTACATGTATTCATGTTGGAGTTTCATTCCTTGATTTCTGGTATATGAATCAAATCATCCGCGCACCAAAAGAAGCGTATGTCCAAAGTGAAAATGACGGCTTCGATATATTACTAAAAGCTCATTAAGGATCCAGTATATACTGGGTTCTTTTTAATTGTGGCAGAATTTAGGTATTTTTCAAGTAATTTAGTTTCCAACTATTCATTTCCTATTGATGTATGTTATATTTAATTTTGTATAAAATAAGAGTTATATTTTAGAGATTAGGAGTGTTCGTTTAGATGAAAAAACTAATTGTAGCAGTTGCATTAACTGCTAGTGTCTTTACACTGTCTGCATGTAATAATGGAAACTCTGATGTTATGGAGTCAAAAGCGGGAGACATTACAAAAGATGAATTTTATAATGAACTAAAAGACCGATATGGTGAAGGTGTACTAAAAGAATTAGTCACTACTAAGGTTTTGGAAGATAAGTACGAGGTTTCTGAAGAAGATATAGACAATGAAATTAAAAATATGAAAGATATGTATGGGGATCAATACGATATGGTTATTCAACAAAACTTCGGGGATGAGGAGAGCCTTCGTAAAGTCATAAAGATCTCTCTACTACAAGAACAAGCAGCTGCTGAAGATGTTGAAGTTTCAGAAGACGAAATCAAAAATAGATATGATAGACAAAAGACAGAAATTGATGCACAACACATTCTAGTGGCTGATGAAAAAACAGCTAAAGAAGTAAAAGAGAAATTAGATAAAGGGGAAGATTTCGCTAAGCTTGCTAAAGAGTATTCCACTGACAACAGTGCTGAAGAAGGTGGAAAATTAGGGTATTTCTCTGCAGGCCAAATGGTGAAAGAATTTGAAGATGTAGCATATAGCATGAAACCTGGTGAAATTAGTGACCCCGTAAAAACAGAATACGGTTATCACATTATCAAGGTAAATGATGTCCGTAAAAAAGAAGGAAAAGTTGAAAAATACGAGGATGTAAAAGATGACATTCGTCGCCAATTAGTTTCTGAAAAAGTGGACATGAATGCTTTACAAGATAAAATTGACGATATGATTAAAGATGCTGACGTAGATATTAAAATAAAAGAATATAAAGATATGTTTAAACAAGAAAAACCAAATCAAAATGAACAAGAAGCTCCTAAAGAGGATGCTAAAGGATAAAATAAATAGAGGTACAACTCATTTTTAGTTGTACCTCTATTTTTATTATGAAGTCTGTTGTCTATCTTTCTCCCGTTGTTCTTTTTCTTTTATCATTCGTTCTATAAAAATCTTCCCTTCCCTCTCCGCATTTTGTTGCTCAAGTTTTCGTTCTGCAACCATTGCCCGAAAAGCCATATAACCACTAAAGAATATTAATAGAATAACTGCAAGAACCCACCAAGGTACTCCAAGAATCATAGCCCTTCCCCCTTGTCCACTTCTATCTACCCCAATATATATGATGGATTCCATAAAAATATTCTTTTATTGAAAATCTTTTCATTTTGTCTAGTAAACTATAAAGGGTTAAAATAGTAGTAAACTTACGGCACAATTGGAGTGGTATCATGTCAAATACACAATCCTATTTTTATTCAAATGTTCCTATTAACGTTGAAGTTAGTGACCTGGAACGAGAACAAATCTTAAAACAATTTCCCCCACCCTCTTTACCAAATGGCAAGGATACTTTTAATTTAGATCATGAAACTGCCGGAAATCAGGTTCATGTTCGTCTACTAGTTAATGATTATCAAGTACAATTAACAAAGACGAATAAAGAATTCTTAAAAGTACGGTTTAGTAATAATGTTGGGGTAATTCAAGCTAAAATATGGGATAATCAAGGTGCAGTTGAAAGAATCCTGCCATTATTAGAGCAATATTCCATTTTCGATGTTGTGGGAAAAGTAGATGAATTTAATGGGTTTAAATCATTAACAGTGAATGAGTTAAATCCATGTGAGGAGGAAATTAATCCTTTTACATACTTACCTTATACAAAACAGGATTTAGAAGGTTTGACTATCGAATTATTTTCATACCTCAATGAATTAAAATCTCCATATAAAGAAATTAGCCTTGCCGCGATGAATCAATTTTGGGAGCAATTTTCAATTAGACCTGCAGCCAAAGGGTATCACCATAATTATTTAGGCGGGTTATTAAAGCATACAGTCGGACTAATGCGCTTTGCTCGGTTTATTTTAAAATTTGAGGATAATCCCTATAAAGCATTAATGAAATTAATAAATATAGTGGAGAAGGCCCATAAAAATGAGCTATGGGCAGAAATTCAAGGTAATCAGAGTCAGCCTTTTATTTGGAAAGGTACGATTGATCATTTATATAACATGTTTTATGGTGCGATGAAGCATAAGGAGAGTCAACCAAACTATGATTTACTTATGACAAGTATATTATTTCATGATATTGGTAAATTACTTGAGTATGATCACGCTGGAAAAACTTATGATGATTTCCGTTTTCTATTTCCCACTGCCACAAATAGCAACTTTGAAAATCGTAAACAAGCAGGAATTACAATGGATGAACTAGGTGCCATGGTTGGGCATATACCTTATGGTGTTCTTATTTTATCTAAAATCATCGAAAAGGAGAATATTCCTGTTTCGATGGAAGAAATTCACCAAATGGCTCATTGTATTCTTTGTCACCATGGCCTTCCTGAATGGGGGTCAGCCGTTAGATCACCGGAAACTATCGAAGGATATTTAATCCACATAGTAGATTATTTGGATAGCCGATATGAGAATGCAGAAGTAATTAAATAAAGAAAACTTCCATCAGTGGGGGTTTTCCTTCATTTACGGGCAGTTAATCACCCACCTACCTTCTTGGTTTCCCGAGAGGCTTGAGGTGGGTTAAAAATAAAAACTAGAGCATTTGCTAAATCAATAGCAAATGTTCTAGTTTTTATATCACGTCCGGCTCCAGCGCCCAGCGACTAGCGAGACTTCCTTTATCTCCTACGGTGGTGGAATGTCTATACGTCGCTAAACGGGCGCTTCCGCCTTTGTTCCTCAATCGTATTCTATTTATTCTTTGGAATATAATTAAATATCTCTCCGGAATCGATAACTTTGATAAATTGCATGAGCCATTGATAATATTTTTTTGCATATTCCAATTTCTCCAAGTCATGTTCGATTTTTTCCTTTAGCTCTTCATCATTTGTCTCTTTATACATTTCTTCAAGGATTTCAATTGCTTCCATCGTTTCATCAATATTTGATTCCGTCTGGGATCTCCATCGTTTACCAAATAAAGAGGTAAATGACTTATACCAGTCTTCTTCTGATTGATAAAGATCTTTTCGAATCCCCTTACGAAAGGCAGTTTCCACCATTCTCATTTCGGATAATGTACGAACACCAGTAGACATGCTTGTTTTACTCATATGTAAAGCATCCCGCATATCATCTAATGTCATCGGTTCATCATTGAAGTATAATACACCATATAATCTTCCAGTTGACGGTGTAATATCATATAAATCCATATTTTTTGCAATTACTTGGATAAACTTTTCAATTATCGCTTCATGCTTTTCCCAGTTCTTTCCGTCTCTTTCTGTTGTCAATGGGTGCCCCCCCTACTAACGCTATTCTGGAAATAGTGTATCATTAAATTTTAATTTATGCGAATAGGATTATTTGAAGGCTGTCGCTTTTAGAGAAATAATCTCTATTTGATCCATATCTAAGGTTATCTCTTTCCTACATGTAAATAAGATAACTTGATACGTTTTCGATATTTCTTCCAATAGGTTAATTACCTGTTTTATTCGTAAAGAATCAAAATGTAAAAATGCATCGTCCAAAATAAACGGTAAATGATTACTTTCACTCATTGTTTTTCCAATGGCAAGTCTCAATGACACATAGAGTTGATCTATTGTCCCCTTAGAAAGTTCATTAACCTCATATCGTAAACCGTTATTTGCCTCAACCTGAAACGACCTATGATCCATTGGGGCATATACACTTTTATATTTATATCCAGTTAGCCTACTAAAATAGTATGATGTAGCTTCCATCACTTGATATAAATGCTTTTCCTTATATGCTCGTTTTGTTTCATTTAATAGTTCTTTTGCTGTTTTTATTATTGCCCATTCTCTTGCCAATTTATTTAATTGTTCTTGTTCCATTTCAAACTGATGTAAATTATTCGAATACTCTTCAGAAGATTCCATTGTTTCTAACTGAGCCTGAACCGTAACTAATTCCTTTTGCGTTTTAGAAATCTCCTGTTGCAAATCTTCAATCTTATTCGCCGTATCATTTCGCATCCATTCTAGTTCACTTTCTGACTGGGCCTTTTCTACAAAGGCTTTCCATTGGCTATTGGGAAATAATCTTTCTAATTGAGCAAACGTGTTGTCTAGCGCTTCCTCGTTCTGTTTTTTTTCATTTACTTGATTCGCCTTTTGATAAAACAATTCCTCTGATTCCACTTGAGCCAATTCTAATAGATTCCTTATTTCGCTTTCGTACGTTCCTATTCGCAGCAATAATTCATCTTGTTCTTTACTATTTTCTTTTAGTAAATCGGTGTATTGCTCGATTTGTTGGGTTATTTCTTGCTGTTTCCTTATAAAAGATTCAATTGCTTTTAGCTGTTGTTCTATCAAATCACCAGTTTCCCAATTTTGTTCTTTGACAAATTCATTTACTTCCGACTGAAATCGGATTACTTTTTCTAGAAGTATTTCTTTATCCTCCAGTACTTTCATATACTCTTTAAATTGGGAAACAAGTTGCTTCAATGCATGAAACAATTCTGGCCAATAGGAAATATCGACATGTTTTAAAAAGGGATAGAATTGATACTGTTCCTTTATTTGTTGTTGAATACTCTCGTACCTATCTTCCACAACCTTCATTTTATCCCGATAATTTAACCGTTTCATGTCATTGGATTTTAATTGTTCTTTAATATTTTCCATTTCAGACACACGTTTATGGTGATCAGAGATTTGGATTTCTGCATCCTGAATATCGTCTTTTGATAATGTATGGAACGTGTCAGATTCAAAATCTGATTGTATAACCATTTCCATTTCTTTTAAACTTTTTCTTCCCCACATCCATTGTCCGACTCCAAATAGCAATAATAGAAAACTAATATCAAGGAGTATTCTTATATCAGTAAATAACCCAACCATTGAAAAAACAACTGCAATGACAAGACAACTGATAAAGAAAACATTCATATCTTTTTCTTTTTTTTCTCTTCTTTTCCTCCAATTTTGCTGTTTTTGAACCGCTTCATTCTGCAAATTTCGAACAGCATGATGTTTATGAAATCTATTTATTTTTTCATTTAACTCAAAAACCTTCTCATCTGGTAAAATTTGTTCTTCCAGTTCTTCCAATTGATTATAGAGATAGTTTCTTTCTTGTTTTAATTGTTGTACTTCTGCCTGGATTCTTTCTTTTTCTAAGGCTACATTTCCTTCATCTCTTTTAATTTGTAACCATGTTTGTTCTATGCGAAATGGAAAATTCATCTTATATAAATGCTCAAAATGTAAATCTACATTTAACCGATTTAATTCCATTTCTATTTCCATTTTCTTACTATCAATGATGTTTTCAGTCCGCTCAAGCTCCTTTTTATTATCCAGAAACTCATGTTTCAGCTTAACCAATGTTTGTGCTGCTTCATATAGCTTTTGATTTGCTAATTTATTTTGGAGCCGCTCCAATTTCTCTTGATACTTCTTTGCATTCCCTTTTAAAACAGCCAATTCGCTTTGGAGTGGTAAAAGATTAGATTTTATATTTTCAATACGAGTTTCACCATGTTCAGGAAAATCAAGATTTTGTCCATACTTTTCCAAATTACTTTGATATCGAATATATTCTCCTATGAGTGGTAATGCTTGTATATTTTTTTCAATGTTTAGTAGCTTTATCTTTTCTTCCTGAAGTTCATTCTTTAATTCACACAACCTATCTTCAAGTTGGGATTCATTCATTTTCTTCTCGCGATAGGTTGTTTCGTTCTTCTTATACCCCTGTAGTGAAGCAAACTGCTTATCTAATGTATCCAATTGCCGGTTGATCATTGGCTTTTTCCCATATGGTTTAAAAAGTTCAGCCAATTTGTTGTCTAACTTTTTTTCTAGATGGTGGATCTCCGTTGAACCAGTTAATCCAATTCCTAACAGCACTTCACCAAGGTCGGATTCCTTCATATTTGTAATCTTATTTAAATCCATTGCAGAAAAGGAAAATATAGATTGATAGGTTTCTAACGTTGTTCCCTTTAACCGTTTCTTTAACCAATCTTCGTCGTATTCCATTCCATCAGGGGTATAACAACTTGCTGCCCCGTTTCTTAAACTGTCTAGTCTCTCAATTGTAAAAATTCCCACTTCCTCATCGGCGATTGTCAACCTTCCACCAATCTGTCCCCCCGACTTTGGACGATAAAATTCCCTTTGCTTAGGGGGTAATCCGAATAACATAAACAGAATAAAATAGTAAATAGTAGATTTTCCTGATTCATTCTCTCCATAAATACAAATCCCATCAGAGAAGCTTATTTCAAAGTTTATCCATTTACCAAATCCATAAATATAAGCTTTTGTAAATTTCATTGCATCACCCCTTTAACAATTCATTTAATAATAATTCTTTTGCCTCTTCTTTCATTACTTGTTGATCTTCTAAGGAGACTGAATGTAAATATCTTCTTGCTTGCTTATGTAAATACAGATCCTGGATAGATTTTTGTAAATCCATCTTTTCAGCTTGTCTAATAACTTCACCTATAAAATGTTCCCCTTTTTTTAGTTCCGCATCTAAATTTTTCCTTTTTATGTTTGTAGTAAAGTGAAAAATATATTTCCACTGTTGGTCCTGGGAAATCATTTGATTTATTATTTCTATTAATTCCTCGATCTGCTTAGCGTTTTCCCATTGTTTCAATACGAAGTCGCCAGTTAAGCTAAGATCTATCAGGGTCTTCCCTGCTATTTGCCTATCATTATTTATCGTTTCCTGAATGAGACGTTCTGCTTGGTGAAGATTCTCGCAATTAGTAAGATCAACTTGGACAGGTTGGAATGTAATCGTATTTAATGGGATAAAAGTTAACACCGAATCTGTCTCCGATAATACCACATGATAACACCCTTTTTGCCCAGTTTCTTTACGATTTCTTCCTTGTATATTCCCAGGATAAACAACAAATGGATTTTCCTTTAAAACTTCTCGTTTATGTATATGGCCAAGTCCCCAATAATCGAATGGCTCTTTTTGTAACTCGGAAAGTTGAAAAGGAGCATAAACATCATGATCTGTGTTACTTTGTATACTTCCATGTAAGGTTGCAATGTGAAAAGGAATATCATGATTGATTACTTTAAATTCCTTCGCCTTTTCATCTGTTACAGCTCTATTCTCATAGCTAAAACCATAGATATTAGCAAGAGCTTCATTTCTCTTCTTATAGGTGAAATGGGACACGGTAACATTCTCGAAAATGTGAACATTATCTGGGTAAGTTACAGGATGGAGGTTACCATTTATAAAATCATGATTTCCATAAGATAGATAAACTTCTATGTTATGTCTTTTTAATTCTTCAAAAGCTTTACGAAGTTGAATTTGTGCTTTTAAACTTTGTTTTTCATTATCGAATAAATCTCCGACAATAAGAACAAAATCTACCTCTTTTTGTATCGCAACCGCAACTAATCTATCTAAGCTAACAAAGGTACTCTCCACGATTTCTTGAAAAATATGATTTGGTGTATGGGCTAGCCCTTTAAATGGACTATCTAAGTGTAAATCAGCTGCATGAATAAAAGATATCTCTTTCATTGTCCTCCCCACCCCTTTTTTACTTCTATTCTAGCAAACGAAGAAACAGAATGCACGTTCTGCATCCTAAGTACTTTTCAACCAAAAAAGGAGAAGATCTAATATTGACCTTCCCCTACTAAATTAAGAATCTTTTTTAGATAAGGCTAATGCTTTTTTGAAATCCTTTAATGAGCTGGATCTTCCATACAGTAAAACTCCACCTTTGTATACTTTTGCTCCAATATACGCAAATAAAAGAATGGATAATACTATTATTCCTATTGATACCATTACTTCCCAAGTTGGTATATCCAACATTCCCACTCTCATAAACATGATCATTGGGGAGAAAAACGGGATAAAGGAAGTAACCTTAACGATAGTTGAATCTGGTGCCTCTAAACCAAACATAGCGATAAAGAATGCAATCATAATTAAGAAAATTAGTGGTAACATCATTTGTCCTGTATCTTCTACTCGGCTAACTAGAGAACCAAGCATTGCAGCAATGGTTGCATATACTAAATATCCTAATAAGAAGAAAATAATCGCATATACGTAAACTGCTGGGGAAATATCTTGAAACCCTAAATATTCAAAAATACCTCCCATATACTCATCCTGTTTTGATTTAATAAGAATGATTCCTAGTATGATAATAGAACCGACTTGTGTAAGTCCAAGAAGTGCAATACCAAGGATCTTTGCAAACATATGTGTCACAGCTGGAGCACTAGAGACTAAGAGTTCCATTACTCGGGATGATTTTTCATTCGCCACATCCGTCATAATCAATTGCCCATATGACATGACCGTTATATATAGAACGAATAGCATGACATAGACAATACCCCTTGCCTGATTCAGTTCCTCTTCTGTCTTAGCTGTTTCGTCCAAAGCGGTTGCTTGAAAAGTTACCGGTTCATTAATTTCCATTAATGCCTTTTCGTCAATTCCTGAATATTGGGTAGCTAATGCAACTTTTAACTGTTGCACTTGCTGTTCAAGGAGTATTTGATCACCTGTATCGGAAATATTATTAGCATAATACGACGCTTCTGGTAATTGCTTACCATTTAACGTGATAACAAGAAGTGCATTATACTCCTCATTAATGACAGCGTCTTTCCCTTCTTCTACTGTCCCATCAAACTCTACTAATTCCAAATCATTACTAGCCGCCTCTACATTTGTTGTTAATGGAACAAATAATGTGTTCGATTCATCGATTACTGCAATTTGGTCAACCTCATCATCAGTGAAAAGATCAATAATCGACTGGATATTTGCCAACGCAACAACGAATAATAGCGAAATGATAGTACTTATGATAAATGGTTTTGCCTTCAGCTTTGATAAATAGGTATGTGAAAGGATTACCCCAAATTTATTCATAGCTTGCACCTACCTTCTCTATGAAAATATCATTTAGGGAAGGTTCCTCTAGTTCAAATTTACGAATAAATCCTTTTCCTTGTAACAAAGAAAAAATTCGTTGTGAAACATCTTCATTTTCAATTTGTAATTCACAGCCTTCCGCTACCTTCTTATATCGTACTACTCCAGATTCATTACCTAAAAAATCTAATTCAAAATCTGCATGAATGATAAGATTTTTCTTACCGAAGGAACGTTTAATTTCCCGTAATGAACCTTCCACAACTGGGTTCCCTTTGTGCAAAATACATAGATGCTCACATAATTCTTCTACATGTTCCATGCGATGTGAAGAAAATACAATGGATGTACCTTGTTCTTTCAAATCAATCACAGCATGCTTCAACAATTCTACATTGACAGGATCCAACCCAGAGAATGGTTCATCTAATATTAATAATTTGGGTTTATGAATTACTGCGGAGATGAATTGAATCTTTTGCTGGTTCCCTTTTGAAAGTTCTTCTACCCGTTTATTCATATACTCCGGTACTTTAAAACGCTCTAACCAACTTTCAAGCTCTGATACGATTTCTTTCTTTCTCATCCCACGTAATTTACCTAAATAAATGATTTGGTCTTTAACCGTTAATTTCGGATATAAACCTCTTTCCTCTGGAAGATAGCCTATGAGATGACTTTTACTGTAGTTAATTCGCTCGCCATTCCAAGTAATTTCCCCTTCCGTAATATCCAAAAGACCTAGAATCATTCGAAAGGTTGTCGTTTTTCCAGCGCCATTTCCACCTAAAAATCCAAACATTTCTTTTTCTGGGATTTTTAACGATAAATGATTAACTGCTGTATCTTTTCCAAATCTTTTTGTTACTTGATTTAACACTAACGTCATTCTGTATCCCCCCCTAAAAGTAACAGTATGATTATAACAAAAACATATCATTCTTTGTTAAGAAAATATAGTTTTGCAATAATTGCGGTAATATTATGGAAGACATAAAGGGCTGTTATTAGAAAGAAACTAAATGAAATGCCATCAAATATAATCACCATACACCATGCAATCATATATATCACAATCATGGCATCCCAAGATCTTGCCTTCATACGGTTCGTCTGTTGATGATAACGTTCAGACCAAAAGCGCAAGCGCCCGTTTAGCGACGTACGGACTGGACTGAGCCGTAGGAGATAAAGGAAACACGACGAACGGAGTGAGTCGATGTTGACTTATCGCACGGAGGTGAAGGAAGTCTCGCTAGTCGCTGGGCGCTGGAGCTGGACGTGGACTTCCCTATGACAAGATTTATAAGCTAAATTCTTATACTTTCACTTATCTTATCAAATAAATGTTTCTTCTTCCCAATATGTTTATTAACAAAGTATACAACAAGCAAAATAATTCCTGCTCCAATGACCCCCATTAACCCCCAAGGATTCGCTAAAAAGGATTCACTCAATATTCTCATCCCCTTCAAAAATAAATAATTCTTCAATCGTACATCCGAATGTCTGGGCGAGTTTATGTGCTAAAACTAAGGAAGGTTTGTATTTTCCTTTTTCAAGTGAAATAATGGTTTGTCTGGAAACTTTTAACCTTTTAGATAATTCTTCTTGTGTGATGTTTAATTCCGTTCTTTTTTCACGAATTAATGTCTTCATCTTCACTCCGCCCCTTACAAATAGTAAAGTTCACTTGACGTTAAGTTTACTTCACAAACTCCTTAATGTCAAGTAGGCTTTACAAATGTTTTAGTTTAAATTTTTCTTGTCTTAATTTATAATAATATTTAGAATATAGCGATTAAACATAAGGAGGCTATGCTATGGGAGAATATACATTAACGGTATTCAGTAAATCCGGGGAAAAATTATTAGATGAAAAATTTACAGCACAAAATAATGAGGAAGCAAAAGCAATCGGACAACAACAATTGGAAGAGAAAGGTTTTAGTGAATATACACATCGCTGTGTGTCACCTAAAGCTAAATTAGTTTTATTCCATAGGTAAATAAGAAAAGCGGGCGCTGGAGCTAGACAACGTAATCGAGTAGGAGGAGGCGACTAACCTCCGACCTCTCACACCACCGTACGTACGGTTCCGTATACGGCGGTTTCAT